>JAJZYE010000022.1 GCA_021806055.1 Actinomycetes bacterium
TAGCCGCGTCGACGCCCTAGCCGAGCAGCAGGGCGAGGGCCGGGTCCTCCAGGAAGCGTCCCACGTGGGCGATGAACTGCGAGGCCAGCGCCCCGTCGATCTGGCGGTGGTCGAAGGACATCGACAGCTCCACCACGTGACGTACGACCACGCGGTCCTCGACCACCCAGGGCGACTTGGCGATGCGCCCGACGGCCACGATGGCCCCCGTGCCCGGGGGCAGCACCGGCACGGCCCCGTCCACCGCGAAGGGCCCCACGTTGGTGATGGTCAGCGTGGTGCCGGCCATCGCCTCGGGCGTGGTGGTGCCCGCGCGCGCGCGATCCACCAGCTCAGTGAGTTGCGTGGCCATCGCGACCAGGTCGAGCTGGTCGGCCCCCTTGATATTGGGCACGATCAGCCCCCGGGGGGTGTTCGCGGCGATGCCCAGGTTGACCCGCCGGCGCACCACGACCTCGTGCGCCGCGTCGTCGAAGCTCGAGTTGATGCCCGGGTAGTGACGCGCCCCGTCGCACATCGCCATCGCCACCACCGTGAGCGGTGAGACCCGCACGCCGCCCAGCGCGGCGTGCGACGCCAGCGACGCCAGCAGCTCGACCGTGCGCGTGGCGTCCACGCGGACCCACACCGCGGCGTGGGGCGCACTGAACGCGCTGCGGACCATGGCCTCGCTCATCGAGCGCAGTACCCCGGTCACGGGGATGCGCTCCTCCAGCGGGCCGTCGCGCCACGAGGCGATGTCGCGGCCGACGAAGCGCGAGGTCGACGAGGGACCAGTCCCCACGCGAGCGAGTCCGGTCGCGGGCACCGTCGGCGCGAGAGCGCGCTCGACGTCCTCGCGCGTCACCAGGCCGTCACGTCCGGTACCGACCACCGTGGCGATGTCCCGGCCGTGCTGCTTGGCGTAGAGGCGCACCGGCGGCGTCGAGCGCGGCGCGCGGCCATCCGATGCGCGACCGGGGGGCGGCGCGGCGACGGTCGGTGGGGGTGGGGGTGGGGGGGCGAGAGCGGGCGCGGCGGGAGCGGGGTGGGCGCTCGGGCGGGCGCGGCGACGGCGCGCCGGGGCGGTGTCGTCCTGCTCGACGCCGTAGCCCACGAGTACCGGGGTACGCCCCGACGGGGCGGGCGCGGCGACGGCGCCCGTTGCGGCGGCGTCGACGTCGTCGGCCACCTCGACGACCACCAGCGGCGAGCCGACCGCCATCACGTCACCGACCTCGCCGTAGCGGGCGCGCACGACACCGGCGTAGGGGCTCGGCAGCTCCACCACGGCCTTGGCCGTCTCGATGTCCGCGAGGGGCTGGTTGAGGCGGATCACGTCGCCCACTGCCACCTTCCACTCGACGATCTCCGCCTCCACGAGGCCCTCGCCCACGTCGGGTAGCTCGAAGGTCTTCTCGCTCACGACTCCCACTCCATCACTCGGTCCACGGCGTCGAGCACTCGGTCCACGCTCGGTCGGAAGTGCTCCTCGATGCGAGACGGCGGGTAGGGAACGTGGTAGGCGCTGACCCGCAGGGCGGGCGCGCGCAGTGAGTAGAAGCACCGTTCGCTGAGCTCGGCCGCCAGTTCCGAGCCGAGCGAGGCCGTGGGCGGCGCCTCCTGGACGATGACCAGGCGACCCGTCTTGGTCACCGACTCGATCATCACGTCGAGGTCGAACGGCGCCAGGGATCGGGCGTCGATCACCTCGATCGAGACGCCCTCGGCCTCGGCGGCCTCGGCGGCGCGCAGCGCCGTCTTGACCATCGAGCCGTACGCGATCATCGTGACGTCGTGGCCCTCGCGGCGCACGACGGCGTCGAAGAGCCCGTGGGGGGGCTGGTCGAGGTCGACCTCGCCCTTCTCCCAGTAGCGGCTCTTGGGCTCGCAGAAGATGATCGGGTCGTCGTGCTCGATGGCCTGCTGGATCATCCAGTAGGCGTCGTTGGGGGTGGCGCAGCTCACGACGCGCAGGCCGGCGGTGTGCGCGAAGTACGCCTCCGGACTCTCGGAGTGGTGCTCGATCGCCCCGATGCCCCCCTGGAACGGGAGGCGGATCACCAGGCCCATCGTGTAGACGCCGTCGGTGCGCTTGTGCAGCTTGGCCACCTGCGAGACGATCTGGTCGAAGGCCGGGTAGACGAAGCCGTCGAACTGGATCTCCACGACCGTGCGGTAGCCGCGGATCGCCAGGCCCACCGCCGTGCCCACGATCGCCGACTCGGCGAGGGGCGCGTCGATCACGCGATCCTCGCCGAAGTCCTTCTGCAGGCCGTCGGTGATGCGGAACACCCCGCCGAGCTTGCCGATGTCCTCGCCCATCAGCAGCACCTTCTTGTTGGCCTCCATCGCCCGACGCAACCCCTCGTTGAGCGCGCGCGCCATCGTCATCGTCGTGGTGGACATCAGTGACCCTCGCTAACGCCGAGCTCGATCATCTCGCGCCGGCCCCGTTCGATCAGTGGGTGGGGGGCGGCGTACACGTCGTCGAACATGGAGAGGGGATCGGGCGCGTCCATCGCGAGGACGTCCTCGCGTAGCTGCAGCGCGATCGCCTCGGCCTGGGCGGTCACCTCGTCCAGCGCCGCGCGCTTCATCCGGTACTCGCGCGTCAGCAGCGCCTTCACGCGCTCCACCGGGTCCCGGTGCTTCCAGATCTCCACCTCGGCGTCCACGCGGTAGCGCGTCGGGTCGTCGGACGTAGTGTGCGCGCCCATCCGGTAGGTGTAGGCCTCGATCAGGGTCGGGCCGCCACCGTCGCGGGCGAGGTCGAGGGCGCGACGGGTCACCTCGTACATCGCCAGCACGTCGTTGCCGTCCACCTGGATCCCGGGGAAGCCGAAGCCCTGGGCCCGGTGGTAGAGCGGGATGCGCGCCTGGAGCGACGCGGGCTCGGAGATCGCCCACTGGTTGTTCTGCAGGATGAAGACGACCGGCGCGTTGAACGACGCCGCCCACACGAAGGACTCGAGCACGTCGCCCTGACTCGACGCACCGTCCCCGAAGAACGTCATGACCGCCTCGTGGGCGCCGTCGCGCTGCACTCCCATCGCGTAGCCGACGGCGTGCAGCACCTGGTCGCCCAGGACCACGGTGGGCACCGAGTGGCGGTACTTCTGGGGGTCCCAGCCCCCGTTGGTCACGGCGCGAAAGATGCGCAGCATCTCCTTGGGGGTCACGCCGCGGCACCACGCCACGCCGTGCTCGCGGTAGCTGGGGAAGGTGAAGTCGTTGGCTTCGAGGGCCCGCCCCGCGCCAATCTGTGCCGCCTCCTGACCCTGGAGCGGCGCCCAGAGCGCGAGCTGACCCTGACGTTGCAGCGAGGTCGCCTCGTTGCACAGCCGGCGCACGATGACCATGTCGCGGTACAGGCCGAAGACCTCGTCACGGCCGAGGGAACTCTCGTAGAGCGGGTGGGCCACACGCTGCCCCTCGGGCGTCAGGATCTGGACGAACTCGTCGCCATCCATGCGTTCTCCTTCTCTCGTCCGATCGCCGTACACCCGAGCCGGCCGCTCGTGCGCCGTCGCCGTTCGCCGCGCGACGCTCTCCTCGGACACCCTATCCCCGGCGCGTCGCGGCGCGAGGGCCGGGTCACGCCCCTGACGGCCGGTGCGAACGTTACCGCGCAGTACCGCGTGGGGGCGACGGCTCGCTCTCGGGGGCCCCACCCGGCACCCGCGCCGCGACGCGGACGTCGACCGCCACGCGCGCGCCGAGTCGGCCGCGGCGCGCGTTGGTGACGTTCACCAGCTGACCGCACGCCGCGTCGATGGAGCGGCCCCGCGTGCGTCGCACGGTGGCGTTGACGCCGCGAACCTCGAGCCCCTCACGAAAGGCCGCCACCCGCGCCGGCGGTGAGCCGCGCGTCAGGTAGCCCGGTGTCGGGTTGAGCGGGATGAGGTTCACGTGCGCGCGCAACGGTGTCGCGAAGGTCGCCAGCTCATCGAGAGACTGCTCGGTGTCGTTCACGCCATCGATCAGCGCCCACTCGAGGCTGATGCGCCGCGACGTGCGCTCGCTCCAGTACGCCAACGCCGTCGCCAGGCGAGCCAGCGGGTAGCGCCGGTTGAGGGGAACCAGTTCGCTGCGGGTGTCGTCGTTCGCCGCGTGCAGGCTGAGCGCCAACGTCACCGCCAAGCCCTCGTCGGCTAGGCGCTCGATCGCCGGCGCCACGCCGACCGTGGAGACGGTCAGGTGGCGGGCGGACAGCCCCCGATGCTCGTGGAGGCGCCGCAACGCCTCGACGGTCACCGCGTAGTTGGCCAGTGGCTCGCCCATGCCCATGAAGACCACGTTGGAGAGGCGCCGGGGGGCGGCGGCGCGCGCGGCCACCATCACCTGCTCGAGCACCTCACCCACCCCCAGCGAGCGCGTGAAGCCGGCCTGGCCGGTCGCGCAGAAGGTGCAGCCCATGGCGCAGCCCGCCTGGCTCGACACGCACACCGTCACCCGATCGTCGTAGGTCATCAGCACGGTCTCCACGGTGGCGCCCCCGGCCAGCTCGAACACCCACTTTCGCGTCGCCCCCCGGTCACTGGTCACCTCGTTCACCGCGCGCAGCGCTGGCGCCAGCGCACCGTCGAGACGCTGGCGCAGCGCGCGCGGCAGCGTGGTCATCGCCGCGACGGGGCGATTCTCCTCCCAGAGGCCGCGCCACACCTGGTCCGCGCGGTAGCGGGGCTCCCCGTCGAGCAGCTCGTCCAGATCCTCGCGCGTCAAGTCGTACGGGGAAGTCACGCCACCACGCTACGGCCGTCAACTCGCGCACATCCGCCAACTCTGCTTGACTCAGTTACGGCCCAGTAAGCACGAGGGTCACGAAGGAGATGCCATGGAACTCACGAACACATCAGCCCTCGTCACCGGCGCGGCGTCCGGGCTCGGCGAAGCGACGGCGCGCGCCCTCGCGGCGCGCGGCGTGCGCGTGGTCGTCGCGGACCTCAACGACGGGGCCGGTCGCGCGCTCGCCGAGGAGCTCGGCGGCACGTTCGCCCACTGCGACGTGACCAGCACCGACGAAGTGATCGCCGCGGTGGACGCCGCGGTGGCGATGGCGCCCCTGTGGAGCGTCGTGAACTGCGCGGGTATCGGCTGGGCCACCCGCACGATCGGCAAGGACGGCGAGTACGCCTCGGCCCACGACCTCGACCTCTACCGCAAGGTGATCGAGATCAACCTCGTGGGGACCTTCAACGTGTGCCGCCTCGGGGCCACCGCGATGAGCCACAACACCCCCGACGAGGACGGGCTACGCGGTGCGATCGTCAACACCGCGTCGGTCGCCGCGCAGGACGGCCAGATCGGGCAGGTCGCCTACTCCTCCTCCAAAGGGGGCATCGTGGGCCTCATGCTGCCCCTCGCCCGCGACCTGTCGGTCGTGGGCATTCGCGTGAACACCATCCTGCCGGGGCTGATCGACACCCCCATCTACGGCACCGGTCCCGCGAGTGACGAGTTCAAGGCTCGTCTCGGCGAAGGCGTGCTGCTGCCCAAGCGCCTCGGCTACTCCTCGGAGTTCGCCTCACTGGCCCTGGAACTGTTGGCCAACAGCTACATGAACGCCGAGAGCGTACGCCTCGACGCGGGTATTCGCATGCAGCCCAAATAGGCCACGACGCGGCGCGAGTCACGGGTGACGGGTGACGGCCCGCGGCGTTCACGTCAGGGCGTCACGTCAGGGCGTCACGCCACCACGTCACGGCGCACGAAGATCACGACCGCCGCCGTCTCCAGGGCGACGCCGACCGCGAGCAGCACGAGTGTCGACGTCACGTCGACGCCCGCGGGAGGCACGATGCGCAGGTAGCGCCACGGCGACGCCGCCGACACCCAGCCCGGCCAGTGCAGGGGCGGCGCGAAGACGGCCACCAGGTACGACAACGTGAGGAGGGTCGCTCCCACGACCACCGCCACGCGCGCGGCGAGGACGCTCACCAACGCCCCGAAGCCGGCCGCGAGCGGCACCACGACCAGGGCGTTGCCCACTGCAGCCGCGACGGATCCGACGCTGAGGGGCGCCCCTCCCATCCGCACGCCCACCCAGACGAAGACCCCGATCACCACACCGAGCACGACGGCGGCGGCGAGCGTGGAGGCGAACGCCGCGAGGATCCAGCGCGCGCGGCTGGCGGCACTCAACGCCACGTCCAGGCGCCCCGCGAGGCGATCCGTCCCCACGAGGGCGGTCATCGCGAGGGCGAAGAGGGCCAGGGCCAGCGACACGCTCACCGCGAGTTCGCCGACGAAGCCCGGCACGCTCACCATCGCCCCGATCCCCCAGCGTGACAGCAGTGCCACGTAGGCCGCGTCGGCGTGCGCGAAGGCGACGAGCGAGTGGGTGAGGTAGCCCATCACCACGGCCAACACCGCGAGACCACCCGCCCAGGTGAGCGCCACCGGCCGACGCTGGCGCACCGCGAAGCCCCCCACCGAGTGCAGCGTGGCGAGGTGTGCGCGCGACGTGTCGGCCCGCGCGAAGGGTGCGATTCCCACGTCGCGGCGGGACTGGAGGGCCCGCGCGACGACGGTCAGCACCAACGGGACGCCAACCAGCAAGGACAGCCAGGCGGGCTCGCGGTGCTGAAAGGCGCCGAGGTTCTCGAGCCACCCGAAGGGTGTGAGAGCCCGCAGCCAGTCCGCGCCGCGCGTACCGTCGGCGACCACGCGCGCCAGGAAGGCGGCGGTCAGTGCGACCATCGCCACTTGCGACGCGCTACGCCGCGGAGCGCTGAGCTGCGCCGCGACCAGCCCGGCCCCGACGCCCAGCGCGACGACGCCGGCGATCCCCGCGCCGTAGAGGACGCTGTCGGCGAGCGACTGCGCACCGAGCACCAGACCCAGCGTGGTCGCGACGCCGGCGAGCAGCGCGGCGATGGCGAGCGCCGTGACGCTGGCGTCAAAGGCGCGGCGCCGTCCCGGTGGGGCGACGGCGATGAGATCCCAGGTCCCCACGTCCTCCGCGCCGCGGGTCACCCGCGTCGCCAGCAGTGCCCCCCAGGCGGCGAGGGCGAGGGCCATCCACGCCCCCATCTTCCACTGCACGTAGGCCCCCGCCGTGGCGAGCGTGGTGACCCGGCCGTCGAGTGCCTCCACCGCCGGGTTGCGCAGGAGTGGCAGCACGGCGGCCATGCCGCGCGCACCCCCGCTGGCGGCGTAGGTCGCCACGGTGGCCCGTACTCCCCCCACCAGCACCAGCGCGACCACGACCGCGCTGGTGCGCACCTGGCGCCACGCCATAGCCGCCAGGCGCGCGCGCCTCACGACGTCGATGCGGGGGAGTAGAACGACAGAAAGATCTCCTCCAGTGAGGCCTCGCGGGTTCGCAGAGCGCTCACCGGACGCGTCGCCAGGACCGCGAGGAGCGGACCCGGTGAACCATGTACCCGAACGCGCACCCCGTCAACCAGCGGCGTGACCTCACTCACGCCGGCCACGCCGGCCAGGTCGCCCACGTCCCCGGTGATCTCGTACTCCACGTCCGCCAGGGCCCGCAGCTCCTCCACGTCCGCGACGCGCACCAGGTGGCCCTCACGGATCATCGCGACGCGCTGACAGAGGTGCTCCACCTCGGCCAGCAGGTGCGAGCTCAGCAGCACCGCCTGGCCGCGAGAGCCCGCCTCCAGCACGCACTCGCGAAAGACCAACTCCATCAGCGGGTCAAGTCCGGAGGTCGGCTCGTCCAGCAGCAGGACCGGGGCCCGCGTGGACAACGCCGCGATCAGGGCGACCTTCTGGCGATTACCGCGCGAGTAGGCGCGTACGCGCCGCGAGGGGTCGAGGTCGAAACGCGCGATCAGCTCGTCGCGGTAGCGCGGGTCGCAGGAACCGTGGAGCGAGGTCAGCAGCTCGATCGTCTCGGCCCCGGTCAGCTGGGGCCAGAGCGCCACGTCGCCCGCGACGTAGGCGACGTCGGCGCGGGCCTCGGGCGAGCCCGCGCGGTGTCCGCGGACCGTGGCGGACCCGGTGGTGGGTCGCAGCAGCCCGAGGAGCATGCGCAGTGTCGTGGACTTCCCCGCCCCGTTGGGGCCGAGGAACCCGACCACCTCCCCGGCGTCGACCGCGAGATCGAGTGACACCACCGCGTCGACGCCGTGAAACGACTTACCGAGACCGTGCGCCTGCAGGGCGGGAGTCGTCATCGACTCGAATCTAACGTGCGTGGGCGCGATCAGAGATCGCGAACCTCGGCGACGTTGTCGAATCGCGCGAACTCGCCGCGCCACGTGAGGTGAGCACTGCGCGTGGGTCCGTTGCGGTTCTTGCCAACGATGATCTCCGCGTCGGCCCGCTTATCGTTGGGCACCTCCCCGTACTGCTCGGGCCGGTAGAGGAAGAGCACGACGTCGGCGTCCTGCTCGAGCGAGCCCGACTCGCGTAGGTCCGACATCACCGGTCGCTTGTCGGCGCGCTCTTCGAGCTTGCGCGAGAGCTGGGACAGGGCGATGACCGGACACTGCAGCTCGCGCGCCAGGATCTTCAGCGCGCGGCTCATGTCCGAGACCTCCACCTGGCGATTCTCGGCGCGCCCGCGTGAGCTCATCAACTGCAGGTAGTCGACGATCACGACGCCGAGGTCGCCGTTCTGCTGCTTGATGCGTCGCGCTCGCGCGCGCACGTCCATCACCGTCAGGCTGGGGTTGTCGTCAATGAAGACCCGCGCCGCCTGGAGGAAGCCGAATGCCTCGTGCGCGCGGTTCCAGTCCGCGTCGCTGAGGTCACCAGTGCGCAGTTTCGACGAGTCGATGCGCGCGGTCGAGGCCAGGATGCGCTCGGCCAGCTCCTGGCGGCTCATCTCCAGGGAGAAGTAGAGCGCCGGGCGGCGCACCACGGCACCCACGTGAACCAGGATGCCCAGCGCGAAGGCGGTCTTTCCGGTTCCCGGTCGCGCGCCCACGATGGTCATCGAGTTGGGCTGCAGGCCCTGGAGGATCAGGTCGAGTGACCGGTACCCGGTCTCGAGGCCGTTGAACTGCCCGCGGGTCTCCCCGCGGGTCTCCAGGATGTCCGCTTCACTCAGTAGCAGCGACTGGATTGTCG
>JAJZYE010000023.1 GCA_021806055.1 Actinomycetes bacterium
CGATCTACGCCGGACGCCTCGCGCACGTCAGTCGCGCCCACGTCGGCCGGGTGGGCCGTCAGGTTGACGCCCAGCCCGGCCACGACAGTCGTGGCCGGACCGCGCGCCGACGCCTGGGCGAGCACCCCGGCCAGCTTCGCGTCGCCGACCAGCACGTCATTGGGCCACTTGAGCGAGACCCCCAGCCCGACCAGGTCGGCCAGCGCCGCGCGCGCACTGAGCGCCAGCGCCGCGACAACCAGCTGGGCGTCGCCCGCCCGCGCCCGGAGGAGCACCGAGCACAGCAGGGCCGAACCCGGGGGGGCCGACCAGGTACGATCGCGCCGGCCCCGGCCCGCCGACTGGTAGTCGGCGTAGACGACCAGCCCCTGCGGCTCACCGGCGCGCGCCGCCAGCCACTCGTTGGTCGAGACGACCTCCACCAGGTGCTCCACGCGCCAGTCCAAAGCTTCCACCCCCAAACATTAGGGTTTAGGAGACGCGCCGGCGCACCGGTCGAGGGGAGGTACACGTGTTAGGGAAGGTCCTGATTGCCAACCGCGGAGAGATCGCGGTGCGCGTGGCGCGCACGTGCCGTGAGATGGGCGTGGCCACCGTGGCGGTCTACTCCGACCTCGATCGTGACGCCCTGCACGTCCGGCTAGCCGACGAGGCCTACGCCCTCGGGGGCGCCAGCGCGACCGAGAGCTACCTCAACACCACCGCCATCCTCGACATCCTCGAGCGTAGCGGCGCCGACGCCGTACACCCCGGCTACGGCTTCTTCTCGGAGAACACCGACTTCGCGCGCGCCATCACGTCACGCGGCGTCACCTTCATCGGTCCACCCCCCGAGGCGATCGAGATCATGGGTGACAAGATCTCCTCGCGCCTGGCCGCCGAACGGGTTGGCGTCGCCGGCGTACCCGGGCGCAGTGAGGCGCTGACGAGCGCCCGCGAGGTCGTGGACTTCGGCGAGGAGTTCGGCTGGCCGGTCGCGATCAAGGCGGCCTACGGCGGCGGCGGACGGGGCATGAAGGTCGTGCACAGTGCCGAGGAGGCGGCGCCGTCCCTGGAGAGCGCGCAACGTGAGGCCCTGAGCTACTTCGGCCGCGACGAGTGCTACGTCGAGCGCTACCTGACCTGGCCCCGCCACATCGAGATGCAGGTGCTCGCCGACGCCCACGGGCACACCCTGTGGCTCGGCGAGCGCGACTGCTCGGCCCAGCGTCGCCACCAGAAGCTGGTCGAGGAGTCGCCCGCGGCGAACTTCCCCGACGAGGTACGCCGGGCCATGGGCGAGGCGGCGGTCAAGGTCTCGCGCGCGTGCGGGTACGTCAACGCCGGCACCGTGGAGTTCCTCTATCAGGACGGCGAGTTCTTCTTCTTGGAGATGAACACCCGCCTCCAGGTCGAGCACCCGGTCACCGAGTTGGTCACCGGTCTCGACCTGGTGGAGTGGCAGCTGCGCATCGCCGCCGGCGAGGAGTTGGGGTTCACGCAGGACGACGTCGCGGCGCGCGGCCACGCCATCGAGATCCGCGTCAACGCCGAGGATCCCGCCCAGGGGCGCTTCATCCCGTCGCCCGGGACCATCAGCCGCTTCGACCAGCCGGCCGGTCCCGGCGTACGCCTCGACGCCGGTTACGAGGCCGGCGACACCATCTCGCAGTACTACGACAACCTGATCGCCAAGCTCGTGGTGTGGGCCCCCGACCGCGAGCGCGCGCGACGCCGGATGCTGCGCGCCATTGAGGAGACGCGCATCGAGGGCGTCGCCACCACCCTCGCCGCCGACACGATCATCCTGTCCAGCGAGGACTTCGCCCGCGGCACGCACTCGACCAAGTGGGTGGAGGAGACCCTGGACTTCTCCGCGCTGGCGCCGCGCACCCCTGGTGAGTCCCCCGAGGCCGGCGCCGTCCAGCGCCACGACCTCACCGCGGAGGTGGACGGCCGACGGGTCGCCGTCAGCCTCTACCTGCCCGACACGGGCGGGCTCCCCCGCGCCGCCAGTACCGCGGCGCGTCCCCGTCGCCAGCACCACCCCGGCGTCGTCGGCAGCGGCTCGGCCAACGTCACCGTGCCGATGCAGGGCACGATCGTCAAGGTCATGGTGGAGGTCGGCCAGGCGGTCGAGGCCGGCGAGGCGGTGCTGATCCTCGAGGCGATGAAGATGGAGAACGCCGTGCACGCCGAGCGTTCGGGCGTGGTCACGGCCATCCGCGTCGCCCCCGGCGACTCCGTCAGCACCGGTGACGTCGTGGTGGTGATCGAATGAGCACGCCCGAGGACCGCGTGCGCGACGCGATCGACGCCGCGCACGATGAGCTGATCGAGTTGAGCCACTTCATCCACGCCACTCCCGAGCTGGGCTACGAGGAGTTCGCCAGCGCCGAGGCGGTCGCGGCGGCGGCCGAGCGCCACGGCTTCACGGTCGAGCGCGGTGTCGCGTCGCGACCCACGGCCTTTCGCGCCACGGCGGGGGACGGACGGCTTCGCCTGGCCTACTGCGCCGAGTACGACGCGCTGCCCGACGTCGGCCACGCGTGCGGCCACAACATCATCGCCGCCGCGTCCCTCGGTGCGGCCCTCGGTCTGGCGACCGTGGCCGACGACCTCGACCTCAGCGTCGTCCTGCTCGGCACCCCGTCCGAGGAGGGCGGCGGCGGGAAGATCGACTTGCTGGAGGCGGGGTACTTCGACGACGTCCACGCGGCCATGATGGTGCACCCCTGGCCCGAGGAGCGCCTCGAGGCGACCTGCCTCGCGGTCGACCACTTCGACGTGACCTTCACCGGCCGCGAGGCCCACGCCTCGGCCGCGCCGTGGGAGGGCATCAACGCCCTCGACGCGCTCACGGTGGCCCAAGTGGCCATCGGCCTCGCGCGCCAGCACCTCCACCCCGGTGACCAGATCCACGGCATCGTGGTGCAGGGCGGTGCGGCGGCCAACATCGTCCCGGCGCACGTCGTCGCGCGCTACATGTGCCGATCGACCACCGCCGAGGGCCTCGCTCGCCTCCGTGAGCGGGTCAACGCCTGCTTCGACGCCGGAGCGCGCGCCACCGGGGCGACGTGGCGCAGTGAGGAGCTGGGCCACGCGTTCTCGCACATGACGAGCGATCGCGAGATCCTCGCCCACTACCGGCGCGCCGCCGAGAGCCGGGGACGGCGATTCGACCGCGACGACGAGGGAGCGCCGCCACCCACCCTCTCCACCGACATGGCGAACGTCTCGCTGGTGGTGCCGTCGATTCATCCGCTGCTGGGGCTGGCCACCGGCGGCGCGGTCAATCACCAGCCCGCCTTCACCGCGGCGTGCGCCACCCCCGACGCGGACCGTGCGGTCATCGACGGTGCCGTGGCGCTGGCGCTCACCGCCGTCGGCGTGGCCCGCGACGAGGCGCTGCGGGCTCGGCTCCTGGAGCGGTCGTGATCATCGAGCACGCCTCCCTGCGCGTCACGCCCGGGCGCGAGCGCGACTTCGAAGCCGCGATGGTGCCCGCCCTGGTAATCATCGAGTCCGCGCCGGGCTGTCACGGCGCCGAGGTGCGGGCCCAGCTGGAGGACCCGTCGAACTACCTGCTGCTGGTGCGCTGGGCGTCACTGGCGGCTCACGGGGACTTCCGCGCCAGTGCTCTCTACGAGCAGTGGCGCACGCGGACCCATCCCTTCTACGTCGAGCCGCCCGAGGTTCGCCACTACGACGAGCCGCTGGCGCGCTAGCGGGGGTGGTGCACGCCGAACTCGCCGCGTAGCACGTCGGCCACCTCCCCGAGCGTGGCGCGGCGGGCCAGGGCGATCTTCATCGGGTGGAGCACGTTCGACGAGCCCCGCGCGGCGCTCGCCAGGTCGTCGAGCGCGTGGCGCACCGCGTCCTGATCGCGGTTCGCCTTGAACGCCCGGACCCGCTCCACCTGGGCGCGCTGTTGGGCCACGTCGACCGGGAAGACCTCCGCCGTCGTGGGCGAGGCGTCGACGAACCGGTTCACCCCCACGACCACCTTCTCGCCACGATCCACCCGACGCGCGAAGTCGTACGCGGCCGCCTCAATCTCATCCTGCAGGTACCCCTGCTCGATGGCGGTCACGGCCCCGCCCATCTCGTCGATCGTCGCCATGTAGGCGAGCGCCCGCCGCTCGACCTCATCGGTCAGCGACTCCACGAAGTACGACCCCGCGAGGGGGTCCGCCGTGTCGGTGATGCCCGACTCGTACCCCACGATCTGCTGCGTGCGCAGCGCCACCTTCGCCGCGCGCTCGGTGGGCAGGCCCAGGGCCTCGTCGAAGCCGTTGGTGTGCAGGCTCTGCGTCCCCCCAAGGGTCGCGGCGAGTGCCTGGAGGGTGACGCGCACGATGTTGTTCTCGGGCTGCTGGGCGGTCAGGGTGGAGCCGCCCGTCTGGGTGTGGAAGCGCAGCATCATCGAGCGCTCGTCGCGCGCCTGGAAGCGATCGCGCATGACGCGCGCCCAGATCCGCCGCGCCGCTCGGTACTTGGCGACCTCCTCGAAGAGGTTGTTGTGCGCGTTGAAGAAGAAGCTGAGTCGTGGCGCGAAGTCGTCCAGCGCCAGGCCGGCGGCCAGCGCCGCCTCCACGTAGGCGACGGCGTTGGCCAGCGTAAAGGCGATCTCCTGGACCGCCGTCGATCCCGCCTCGCGTATGTGATACCCCGAGATCGAGATGGTGTTCCACCGCGGGATCTGCTCCGCGCAGTACGCGAAGGTGTCGACGATCAGGCGCATGGAGGGTCGCGGGGGGTAGATGTAGGTGCCGCGCGCGACGTACTCCTTCAAGATGTCGTTCTGGATCGTGCCGCGCAGCTGGTCACCCGCCACGCCCTGCTCCTCGGCGACCAGCTGGTAGAGCAGTAGCAGCGTCGACGCCGTGGCGTTGATCGTCATCGAGGTCGTGACCTCGCCGAGGGGCAAGTCGGCCAGCAGGAGCCGCATGTCGTCGATCGAGGAGATCGCCACGCCCACCTTGCCCACCTCGCCCTCGGCGCGGGGGTGATCGGCGTCCAGGCCCATCTGCGTCGGCAGGTCGAAGGCGCACGAGAGCCCCGTCTGGCCCGCGTCGAGCAGGAACTTGAAGCGCTGATTGGTGGCCTCGGCGGTGCCGAAGCCGGCGTACTGGCGCATGGTCCACAGCCGCCCCCGGTACATGGTCGGGTGCACCCCGCGCGTGTACGGGAACTCGCCGGGCCGGCCGAGCCGTGACGACAGCTCCGCCCCCGCGAGGTCGCTCTCGTCGTAGAGCGCACGAATCTCAATACCCGAGTCGGTCGTGCGCTCGTCGGAGTCCACGACCCAGACTACGTCGCGCGCCCGTGATCGGGCCGACTCGACGTACGGGCCCCCGCGACCCCGCCTCGTGTACCAAGATGGAGCGATGAGATGCACGACCTGCGGCGCCGAGCTCCACGGTACCTACTGCTCAACCTGTGGCACCTTCAGCGGCCAGTCGGACCCGCCGTCGCGCACCGAGTTGTCCGGCTGGTGGCGCCGCGTCGGCGCCACGGTCGTGGACAACCTGCTGCTGGTGATCCCCACCTCGCTCGTGGCGGTGGTGGTCGCCCAGTTCGCCGGCACCACCATCGGGGAGCTCGCCGGGGTCGCGGCCCAGGGCATCTACATGGTCGAGCTACTGGCCTCGCCGCGCGGCCAGACCGTGGGCAATCGCGTGGTCGGCACCCGCGTACGCGACGAGCTGACCGGGGCCGTGCTCTCGCGGGCCCAGGCCCTCAAGCGCTGGGGGTTCATCGCGGTCTACAGCCTGCTCGAGGTCTTCAGCCAGAGTGGCACCCCGCGCACCCACGCGCTCGGTGCCGCGGGCGGCCTCGCCCTGGTGATGTCCCTGGTCGGACTGGCCGACTGCCTGTTCCCACTGTTCAACGCACGCAAGCAGACCCTGCACGATCGCTTCGCCCGCACGCTGGTCGAGCGGGTCTGACCCGTCGGCGATCTACGCGCTGACCGCCACGTGCGGCATGCACAGGTCGTCGTACTCGGCGATCACGATGGGACCGGCATCCTCCCCGCAGGCGGGGCAGGTGGGATCGCGGCGCACCTTGAACGTGCGAAAGCTCTGGTCCATCGAGTCGTAGGTCAGCAGCCGCCCCGTCAGGGTCTCACCCAGGGACAGCAGGAGCTTGATGGCCTCGATCGCCTGCAGGGACCCCACGATGCCCGGCAGCACTCCCAGGACGCCGGCCTCGGCGCAACTCGGGGCGAGTTCGGGCGGCGGCGGCTCGGGAATCATGCAGCGGTAGCAGGGGCCCACGTAGGGGTCAAAGACGGTGACCTGGCCCTCGAAGCGAAAGATCGAGCCGTGCACCACGGGGATGCGTCGCACCAGTGCGGCGTCATTGACCAGGTAGCGGGTCGGGAAGTTGTCCGTCCCGTCAACGATCACGTCGTAACCGTCGATGATGTCGAGCACGTTGTCGGCGCCCAGGCGCACGTCGTAGGTGTTGACGACCAGGTCCGGGTTCAGCGCGCTGAGCGTCTGACGGGCGCTCTCGACCTTGCGCATACCGATGCGCTCGGTATTGTGCAACACCTGACGCTGGAGGTTCGACTCGTCCACGACGTCCATGTCAATGATCCCGATCGTGCCCACGCCGGCCGCCGCGAGGTACAGTCCCGCCGGTGAGCCCAGCCCGCCGGCCCCGAGCAGCAGCACCCGGGCGTCGAGCAACTTGATCTGGCCCTCCTCGCCCACCTCGGGCAGCAGCAGGTGACGCTGGTAGCGATTGCGCTGCTCCGCGCTGAGGGTGCGCGGCGTCGACCAGATCAGCCCCTCGTCCTTCCACCGGTTAAAGCCCCCGATGACCGACACCACCTCGCGATAGCCGAGGTCCTGGAGCGTCTTGGCCGCGAAGATCGAGCGGAAACCTCCCGCGCAGTAGACGGCGATCGGCGTGTCCTTGTCGGGCAGGCGACCCTCGACCGAGAACTCCAGGTTGCCGCGCGGCACGTGCACCGCGCCGGGCAGGGCGCCCTGGGTGTACTCGTCGGGCTCGCGCACGTCGAGCAGCCGGTAGTGGTCGAGGTGCGCGGCCACCTCGTGGGGTTCGACCTCGCGCACCTCGGTCCTGGCCGCCTGAAGCAGTTCTCGGGTTGTGGGCACCTGGCGCTCCTTCTCGGTGCGAAAATCCTACTGGTGCGGTCGACTTTAGCAACCGCGCCGGCTGCTAGACCCGTCGCGTGACGTCTCGGACGACTGAAGCCCTCCGCTGCCGTTCGGGCGGCGTGGATGTTCGCGTGGGCCCCGTGGGCGCGGTACCGACCTCGCCACCGCGCCTGACTGACGCGCCAGACCGCGTCGAGGTGTTCCCAGTCGTGCAACGAAAGCGAGCAGGTGACATGACCAGATCCATCCCCCGCCGGACGGTGAGACTCCCCGGGACGGTCGGGCCAGCGGCCCGAGCCCCGATTCCCCTGACGACTCGGGCCGCCACCCCCCTCGGAGCGTTCTGATGGAGGTACGCGAGGCGTTGGCCCGTCGGCGCATGACGCGATCCTTCGACGCGACCCCCGTCGATCAGGACTGGCTCGACGCGTGCTGCGCCGAGGCGCTGCGTGCGCCCACGGCCGGCCACAGCGCCGGGGTGCGCTTCTCGAGCGTCGCCGCGTCGCACGTGGACGCGTTCATGCGCGTCGCCACCGACGAGGCCTGGCGACGGACGTCGCCGCGAGCGGCCGGACTCGCCCGCGCCGGTGCCGTGGTCCTGGTCACCTCACGCCCCCAGGACTACCTCGCGCGCTACCGCGAGGCCGACAAGGTCGACGCCGGCCTGGGTGAGCGCGAGAACTGGCCCGTGCCCTACTGGCACACGGACGCGGCCATGGCCACGATGGCGCTCCTGCTGCTCGTGGAGGATGGCGGGTGGCAGTCGACGATCTGGGGCAGCTTTCGCCACGCCGACGAGATCCTGCGATGGGCGGGCATCGCCGACGAGGAGCTCTTCGCCTCGGTGCTCATCGGGCGCGCCGACGGTCGCGACGCACCCTCGCGCTCGCTCGCGCGACCCGTCCCCGCGCGGCGCGATCGCGTGCGACGGGTGCCGTGATCAGCCCGGCGCGCCGGCCACGTCACGCAGAAACTCGATGAGCGTCCGGGCGCTGAAGGCGGTCCCCCCGCGCGTCACGTACCCGTACTCCGACTCCGCCCGCCCCGGTCCGGCGATGTCCAGGTGCACCCAGGGCCGATCACCCACGAAGCGGCGCAGAAACAGTGCGGCCAGGACGGCGCCCGCCTTGCCGGGCTTGCCGATGTTCTTCACGGTCGCCACGTCGGAGTCCAGGTCCGCCTCGTACGCATCCACGAGGGGCATGCGCCACATCGACTCGCCACTGCGCGCGGCCGCGCGCGCGAGGCTCGCCGCGATGTCCTCGGTCGACGCGAAGTAGGCGCCGACCCGGTCACCCAGCGCCACGCGCTGCGCCCCGGTCAGGGTCGCCACGTCGATGATGGCGTCAGGGTTGGCCTCCGTCGCCAGCGCCAGGCCGTCGGCCAGGATCAGACGGCCTTCCGCGTCCGTGTTGAGCACTTCGACCGTGGTGGCGTCGCGCACCGTGATGACGTCACCCGGCTTCAGTGCGCGACCACCCGGCAGATTCTCAACCAGGGGCGCGATCACGCTCACGCGCACGGCCACGCCCAGTGCGCTCACGGCGTCGAGCACCGCGAGCACGACGGCCGCACCGGTCATGTCCGTCTTCATCGCGGTCATCGCAGTCGGCGGCTTGAGGCTCAGACCGCCCGAGTCGAAGGTCACACCCTTGCCGACGAGCGCCACGTGCGCCAGGACGTGACCCGGTGGGTCGTAGGTCGCGTAGACCAACCGCGTGGGCTGCGCCGAG
>JAJZYE010000024.1 GCA_021806055.1 Actinomycetes bacterium
CCAATCGGGGTTGCCGGGGTGATCGCCCTCTCGGGCGTGACCGCCGCTGGCGCCGCCATCACCGCCACCCCCGCGAGCCACCACGCCACCGCCGCGCACGCGCTGCGCGCGAAGGCCGTCAAGATTCGCCGGGTGTCCTTCAAGGGCTCCTACAAGGGCACGATCGCCATGCTCTGGGCCGCCAGCTCGGTGAAGGCGACGTCCGTGCACGGCGCGGGCACGGGCACGCTCCTGGGCAGGAGCGTCATGAACGGGACCGGCACCGCGGCCACCGCGGGCAACTGCGATCCGCTGTCGGGAGCCGGCTACCTGCTCGGCTCGGGATCGAAGTTGCTGATCAGGGTGGTGTCCTCGCCCAAGACCCAGGCCTGCGCGGCGAGCGACGCGGCGCCGACCACCGTCACCGTGGCCGGCGTGGCGAGAGTGGTGGGCGGAACGGGCAAGTACCTGCACGCGACCGGCACGCTCAAGTTCCAGGGTTCGTTCCAGATCAAGTCCAACGCGGCGGGGTCCAAGGAAACCGATTCGTTCACGGCGTCGCTTAGCGGCGTGGTGACGATCAAGTAGCAGTACCACCAACGGAAGGATTAGTGATGAAGCGAATTATGTCAGCCTTCGCCGCCGGAGCCCTGGCTCTGGCCGGCGTGGCACTAGTCGAGGGGACGGCGTCCGCCGCCACGACGACGCCCACGATCACCCTGAGTGGTGGTAGCGCGGTAGCGGGGATCAGCCCGGGTCCCATCACCGCGACCACGAGCGTCGCCGGCACGGTGACCTTCACCGCGAATGGGGTCACGATCTCGGGTTGCTCGGGCGTGGCGACGGTCGCCGCACCCGCACCCGCGACCAACTTCACCGCGACGTGCATGTGGGCACCCACCGTGGCGGGTCCCGTGGCCCTCGGCGCGACGTTCACGCCGACCGACACTACGGACTACACCACTGCGACGGCGGCCACGGACAACGTGAAGGTTGGTGCCCCGGTACAGCAGGGCAACCTTAACTATCCGATTTCGCTCTACGTCGACACGGTCATCGGGGGTGGCGCGACCGGAGCGATCGCCCCGATCTACGGGGGCTGCCAAATCACCAACGAGTTCTTGCTCGGGCAGACCGTCGTATTCCGCGTCTACGGTAACGACGCGGACCTCAAGGGTGCGCCGCTGACGCCGCTGAACGTCTCATCGGCGTCGGTCACGGTGAGTGGTGTCGCTACCCCGCTGCCCTTGGTGTTCGGCAATCACGGTGGTGTGGCCTTCTGGACCGCAGCGTTGAAGACCGGAACAGGAGCGGGGCTCTACAGCACGCTGGGCATTATCAACTACAAGGTGACCGTGAACACGATTGCGATTCCTGCGGTCACGAAGGTGATCACCGCGTATCGCAACGTGAAGCGCACGGTGAACCACAAGGTTGTGGTCCGTCGGCTGGCCTTTAGGAAGAGGGTCGTCGTGACGCCCGCAGTTCCGGGAGCAACGGGGACCTTCTCCTCGAGCTTCACTCCGGTTTCGCAAGCGACGCTGAACGCGGTGCCGACCACGTGATGCCTCGTGCCAGGTAGTGAGACGTACGCAGTGCAGTGAGAAGTACGCAGTGCAGTTCCGAGAGCCCGAGCGGGTTGGGTGGTGCGATTCGCTCGGGCTTTCGCGCGCTACGACGCCGCGTGGCGACGTGGAGTGCTTTGTTGAGGCGATACGAAAGGAAGCCCATGAAATCGATTCTCTCCACGAAGGGGCCTCGCGTGACACGCGCCAGCGTCGTCGCGGCCGTCCTCCTGGTCTCGATGACTCTGGTCGCCTCGCCCGGTGCGGCGACGCCGCCGTCCGCGACGACGGTCTCGGTGCCCCCCGCGACGACACTGGTGGCGCCGGCGATTCCCGGCGTGGCGTCACTCCCATTCACGGGCGTGGTGGCGGCATCGGCCAATCCGAGTCCTACGATGGGCAGTCTGACTGTTACGCCCAATAGTGGTGTTGAGGGGGTGCCCTTCACGATTGCGGGAAGCGGTCTCGCCGCGAATACCAGCGTGGAGTTGACGTGGTCCACTGCGAACGTCTCGTGGGCGGTGGACGCGGAGCCCAACACGGTGAACTATCTGGGTCGCACGCAGACGAATTTCAACGTCGTGCTGGCGACCGTCACTACTAATAGTGCTGGTGGGTTCAGCGTGAGTGAGAATGCGCCGGTCGACTTTGGTGGTACTCACGACATCTACGCGGTGGTCAATGGAGTCGAGGTCGATCATGGTGGGTTCGAGCTGTTCCGTACCCTCACGGTGCGTCCGCGAAGTGGTCCTATTGGTACCCCAATCACGATCACCTACACCGGCATCGGTGCCTCGCTGTACACCGGTGGTGCAGCATTGTTGTGGGACAACCGCTACACGGGCGAGATGATGGCGAACTGGACACGCGGTACGGCGACGGTGACCATTCGTGCGGCCGGCCCAATTGGACCACACGTCATCCAGGTCGGTGACGCCATAGGTCAGTTGTACATGAACATCATTCAGTCCCCCGTCCCGTACGCGAACGGAAGTTCCGCCATCTTCACTACGACGCGCGGCCACCTCAACCTCGCGCCGAGCATTGTGTGGCCCGACAAAGTGACGCCGACCTTGAGTGAGTACACCACCCTAGAGTCGGTGGGGGTCGATCCATCGAGTCACGCCGTGGCCACGCTATCGTCAACGAGCGGAGCGGTGAACACCAAGGTCAACGTCTCGGTGACGGGACTGCCCAGTTCGGGAACCGATCAACTGGTGTGGTCGACGGTGGTGGGAAGTCGCGTGAACTGTCCGACAGCGTCGTGCTGGGCGTACCAGTCAGTGCCCCTCGGATCAGCGTCCGTCACGAACGGCAGTCTGCAGTCCCTGGTGACCATTCCCAACGGGCTCGGAGGCTGGCATGTGGTGCAGGTTCTCAACGCCAGTGGCGCAATAGAGGCACAGACCCCGTTCTACGTGAAGGAGAGCCTCATCCCCTTCTACAACAGGGCCGGGAAGTTGGTGAGCCAAGGGATCGCGACCGCGAATGACGCGAGCACTCCCGCCGCCTTGGCGGCTGGTCAGTCCGGGGTGGGTACGTACACTTTCAAGGAAGGTCAGGAGTTCACCATCAACCTCGACGGTGTTGGTTGGACGCAACTGGACAACACTCTCGCGGTCGACTACGACAATAGTTACATCGGCTACGGCTGCGGGTTCAACTCCAACGGCTACACGGTTATCCACCTCTACGCGACCGGTGGACCCGGCATTCATATCATTGACCTCTACCCGCAGTTGTACACGCTCCAGCCCTCGTTTCCCAATACTCCTTACGGAATTGCACCAGTTCTGACGTACGCGCGTGACTTCCCCGGGTTGGCGATGGGATACCAGGTTCCGTCATTTCGCTTTGCCATCAATATTGTCAAGTAGTCGATTCAGCTCATGACCGACCCGCCCCCATCCCTCACTCTCGTCGAAGGGAGGATGGGGGCGGTACTGCCAAGCCACGGGTGGCGCATCCACCCGTTCAGTGAGTGGTTCACCACAAGACCGTCGCCGTCATTCTTGGCGTCTAGGGAGTGACCGGCATGTTCTCGTCGAGTTTCAACACGGTGGTGGGCGTGACGCTGAACGAGGCGGCGACGGCGTGGATGTTCCAATGATACGAAAGGAAGACCATGAAATCGATCCGCACCTCGCAGAGGCTGCGCGCGCTGCTCACCGGAGTGATCGCCGGTGCGCTGGTGCCACTCATGCTCACCGCGTCGCCGACCGGCGCGGGCGCCGCCCCGACGAGCACGTCGACGACCATCACCTCGACGCCGATCACGTTGACCGCGCCGAGCAATCTCCCCGGCGTGGCGCCGCTGCCCTTCACCGGTACGACGGCCCCCGCGTTCTCGACTCCCGCGACGATGAGCAATCTGACCGTCACGCCGGACCAGGGTGTGTCGGGCACGCCGATGACGATCAGCGGCAGCGGTCTGCCGGCCAACGCCAGCCTCACGCTGACCTGGTCAACGAGCTCGGCGACCTGGGTGGCTGACGTTGAGCCCAACACGGTGAACTACCTGGGTACGTCGTACGCCAACTTCACCGTCGTCATGGCCACCGTCACGACGAGTGCGTCGGGCAGCTTCACCTTCGCGACCACCGCACCGGCGGACTTCGGGGGCGTGCACAACATCTACGCCGTCGCCAACGGCGCGGCCGTCGCGCACGGTGGCTTCGAGCTCCTGCGCATCCTGACGGTCTCGCCGACCAGCGGGCCGGTCGGCACACCGATCACCATCACCTACACCTCGATGGGCGCGAGCCTCTACACCGGTGGGGCGTCGGTGCTCTGGGACAACCACTACGCGGGTGAGATGATGGCCAACTGGACGCGCGGTACCGCGACGGTCACGATTCGTGCCGCCGGGGCTGTCGGGACGCACTACATCCAGGTCGGCAACGCCATCAGTTACATGTACTTGAACGTGGTCCAGTCACCGATCCCCTACACCAATGGCGGCACGGTGAAGTTCACGGTCACGAAGAACTCCACGTTGATCAAGCCCTACATCACGTGGCCGGCGAACGTCACGCCCACGGTGAACGAGGTCACGACTCTGTCGGCGTCGGCGGTCGACCCGTCGAGCACGGCCGTGGCGACGCTGTCCCAGTCGAGTGGTCCCGTCCTGTCCACCGTCGATCTGAAGGTCACGGGGTTGTCGAGCAACGGCTCGGACAATCTCGTCTGGTCCACGGTGGTCGGCAACCGGGTGAACTGTGCCAGCACCTGCTGGTCCTTCAGCTCGGTGCCGCTGGGCACCGCGACCGTGACCAACGGCACGATCGCCCAGCCGATCACGATCCCCGACAACCTCGGCGGATGGCACGTCGTGCAGGTGATGAACGGCAACAACATCGAGGCGCAGGTGCCCTTCTACGTGAAGGAGAGCATCGTCCCCTTCCTTAACCAGGCCGGCCAGGTGGTGAGTGAGGGCGTGGCCACGGCGAACGACGCGGCGACCCCCGCCGCGATCGCGGTGGGCCAGGCCGGAACGGGCACCTACACCTTCCAGCAGGGCCAGGAGGTGACGATCAGCATCAAGGGAGTGGGCTGGACGCAACTGGACAACACCCTCGGCGTCGACTACGACAACAGCTACATCGGCTACGGCTGCGGCTTCAACTCCAACGGCTACATGGTGGTGCACCTGAAGGCCACGGGAGCCGTGGGCTACCACGTGATCGACCTGTACCCGATGCTCTACTCGCTGTCCCCGTCCTTTGCGAGCACCCCGTACGGGATGGTCCCGGTTCTCTCCGCGGGACGTGACTACCCCGGGCTGGCCCTGGGCTACCAGGTGCCGTCGATCCACTTCATGATCAAGGTGGTGAAGTAGCCCCGGTGCTGCTGATCGCCCCGGTGGTCCACGCCCGACCTGTCGTTCGTCGAGGGGTCGGCCGTGGCCGTGGCCGTGGTCGCCGCCGCGGTGGCCAGCCCGGTCGCCGTGGCGCCCGGGTCGCGCGAACGAGTCACTGACCTGGCGCGATGGCCCCGACTACGCCGACCCCCTCGTCGACGTGGGGGCTCGTCACTCGGCGTCTCGTCACGACCGATCGCGGTGCACGAGTCTCAGGCCCCGGACGCGTGCGGTGACGAGGTAGGTCGCACCGTGGGGTCGTGCGCGCCCCTGGGTGGGGAGGGGGCGACGTGCAAGAGCCAGGCCGCTGGTCGCGGCATCCACCAGTTGGCGCGGCCGAGCAGCGCCATGGCACTGGGCAGCATCAACCCGCGCACGAGGGTGGCGTCGACCAGGACGCCCGCGGCGAGGCCGACGCCGAGCTCCTGCAGGCCGGCGACGTGGCCGAGCACGAGCCCGCTCACCGCGCCGACCATGATGACGGCGGCGCTGGTGACGACCGCTCCGGTGGTGGCGAGACCCTCGACGATCGCGTCGCGGGTCGTCGCACCGCGGGCGCGCGCCTCGCGCACGCGCGCGACGATGAAGACCTCGTAGTCCATCGACAGGCCGAAGAGCACGGCGAAGATGAAGATGGGCACCCAGCCCTCGAGCTGGCTGACGTGGAAGGTGTGCAGCCACGACGCCCCCACGCCGAAGCGAAAGACGGCCACCAACACGCCGTAGGCACTGGCGGCCGACGCGAGGTCGAGGAGTACGGCGAGGAGAGGGATCACGAGCGAGCGGAAGGCGCGCGCCAAGACCAGGTAGGCCAGCGCCAGGGCGACCGCGATGATCCAGGGAAGGGCTCCGTAGAGCGCGTGCAGGAAGTCCACGCCCTGCGCGGGCCCGCCACCGAGGTAGAGGTGCGTATCCGGCGGGAAGCGGGCGCGGGCCACGTCGGCGCGCACGCGCGCCACCAGTCTCTGCGTGGCCGGCGCCCCGAGGTCGTGGCTGTTCACGATCAGGATCTGCTCGTAGCGCCCCGTGGGGTCCACGTAGGGTGCTCGCGGGCCGATCGCGACGACGAGCACGTCGGGAAGGGCGAGGACCGTCTCGGCGAGGTGCAGCTCGGCCCGCTGCTGGGCGGGGGTGGCGGCGCGGTGGGCGGCCCCGGTGTCGATGACGATGTCGAGGGGAGCCACGAAACCGGGTCCGACGTCGGCGCGCACGAGCGCGAGTCCCCGCGCCGAGGGCAGGTTGTGGGGGATGGCGGTGAGCGAGCCGGGAGTGACCTGGAACCAGACCACCGAGTACCCCAGTCCCGCGAGGACCACGAGGGCGCCGAGCAGCGTGGTGACCGGTCGACGAGTGGCCCCGCGCGCGACGCGAGCCCAGGGTCCCGACAGCTCGCGGGACGACGCGGCCGGCGACGCGGCCGATCGCTCCACGAGCCCCCGGTACCCGATCGCGCGCACCCCGCGTCGTCCCAGCAGCGACAGCAGCGCCGGCTGCAGGGTGGTGGCCGCGGCCAGTGACACGATCGGCACGATGAGGCTGGCGACGCCGAGTGATCGCATGAAGGGCACCGGCACGAGCAGCATCGACGCGAGGCCGATCGCGACGGCGACGCCCGACACCACGACGGTTCGCCCGGCGCTCGCCATCGTGACGGCGAGCGCCGTGGCGGGGTCCACCGTGGGGTCGCGCAGCTGCGTGCGGAAGCGGTGCACCATGAGCAGCGAGTAGTCGATGGCGAGCCCCAGGCTGATGAGCTCGATGACGTTCGGGACGTAGAGCACCATGACTACGTGGTGCGCGAGGAGGTACAGCACTGCCAGGGCGGTGCCGCTGGTGGCCAGCGCGACGACGAAGGGCACGACGACCGCCCAGGAGAGTCCGAGGACGGCGAGCAGCAGGACGAGGGCGAGGACGAGGGCGAGGACCTCGCCGCGGTGCAGGTCGCTGGCCAGAACCGGCGTGAGGTCGTACTGCAGGGCCGGCGGGCCGGTCACCAGGGCGCCGCTGACGCCCTCGCGGCGCAGCGCGTTGCGCAGGGTGGGGGTGGCGGCCGCCGCGCGCGCGAGCGAGAGAGGGGTGTCGATCGTGACGAAGAGCCGCGACCCCACCGCGCGCTGCTCGGTGAGTGTCGCGTGGCGCACGACGCGCGCGGCGCGCGCGACCTCGTGCTCGAGGCGGATCAGGCCCGCGGGTCCACCGTGACGAGGGGCGACGACGGTGAAGGTTCCCTCGACGTTGTCGTGGAAGTGGCGGATCAGGATTTGATTGGCCTGGGCCGAGGCGCTACCCGGCACGCTCACGGACGTGGTGAGCAGGGACGAGAGCCGCGGTGAGGACCACGCGCCGAGACCGAGGGCGGCTAGCCAGAGGACGATGACGAGAAATCGCCAACGGACGACCCCGCGGGTCCAGCGCACGCGCACCGCCCAAGGGTAACGGACGCCGCGGCGACGTCAGTGAGGAGGAGAGTGGCTAGACGCGCCCGCCGCGACGCGACTCGGCCACGCCGCCGAACGCCGCCCAGACCACCAGTCCGAGGCCGGGGACCAGGAACCAGATGCCGAAGACCAGGGCCAGCACCACGAAGAACGCCCCCGCCGCCAAAGTGAAGGGCCAGATCGACGTGGCGGGGAAGGCGCCGATGACGCCGGCGCCCTGGGCCTGGGTCGCCTGCGGGTCGTCCTCGGGCCGGGCCTTCATGCGCCGGCTCCACCAGTAGTAGTAGCCGCCGGGCAGGAAGCCGAGCAGCATCCCGCCGAAGATCATGACGCTGCCCGCGTTGTCGTGTCCCCAGAACCAGTACACCGCGACGATGACGCCGAAGAAGAGCCCGAGGCCCAGCAGGATCTTGGACTCGACCTTCACGACGGTGTCGTCTCGGACTCGCGGGGCTTCGCGGAGGCGTGGGTGATCGTGCGGTGCTCGGGGTGGTTGTAGTCCCACGTCGGGCGCTCGGAGCGGATCTGGGGCAGACGGTAGAAGTTGTGGTGCGGCGGCGGCGAGGTGGTGAACCACTCGAGCGTCTGGCCGTCCCACGGGTTGTCACCGGCTGGGTACTTCTTCCAGCTGACGACGATGTTGACGACGAAGATCACGGTGGACAGGCCGATCAGCACGGCGCCGACCGTGGAGATGTCGTTCAGGGTCTGCCACTGCGGGTCGTGGGGGTAGACCGCCATGCGTCGCGGCATGCCGTCCAGGCCCAGCATGTACATCGGGATCGTGAAGACCTGGATGCCGAGGAACAGGAACCAGAACTGGATCTTGCCGATGGCCTCGTTGAGCAGGTAGCCGGTGATCTTGGGGCCCCAGTAGTAGAGGGCGCCCATGCCGCCGAGCACCAGGGCCATCACCACCGAGTGGAAGTGGGCGACGACGAAGTAGGTGTCGTGAGTGAAGAAGTCCAGCGGCGGGCT
>JAJZYE010000025.1 GCA_021806055.1 Actinomycetes bacterium
ACCTGGCCGCCCTGGCCGACGAACGCCAACCGGGGGCCGACGGGGCCGCGATACCCACGCGGGTGCACCGGCGCCGCTGGCTGGTGGTGGCTCTCGTCGCGTTCGCCGGGGCGATCGGCGTCGTGCTCTGGTCGGCCGTCGGCCCGCGTCAGGCTGGAAACTCGATCACCGGGTCGATCACGTTGGGACACGCCCAGCAGATCCAGCAGCTGCTGACCGAAGCGGAGGCCGACGTCGCCAATGGTGATCCGGTCACCGCGCTGGCCGCCTACGAGCAGGTGCTGGGGCTGGATGCGCACAACGTCGTCGCCCTCACCCAGGCGGGCTGGCTCGAGGTGACGGCCGGCAGCTCCGGCCACGACCCTCTGCTGGTCACGCTGGGGGAGCGGTACCTGGCGCGCGCCGTGGCGGTTGCTCCGCGCGACCCCGCGCCGCGCCTCTACGAGGCGATCGTGGCCGACTCCACCCGCGGCGACGCGCCACTGGCGCGTCGTGAGTTCCGCGTCTTCCTCTCCCTCTCGCCCTCGCCGGGCCAGCTGGCGATCGCGCGCCCCTTCCTGGTGGCGTTGGGTCTGCCGTCACGCTGACCGCGGTGACCTCCGCCCGTACCGGCTACGGGTGGATCCCGCCGGCGCCGTGGCTCGCGGGAGCGAGTGCGGGGCCGCCCGACGTGAAGTACGCCAGCTCCGTGCGCCAGGAGAAGACGACCGGTGTCGGACGGCCGGCGGGCCGGGCCACCAGGTCGACGTAGGAGGCGCCCGCGGTGTGCGCACCGCGCGGGGCGTAGGCCGCACCCATCTCGCAGTCGGTGCAGTACGCGCCCACGCCTCCGTCGCGGGCGGGTTCGTCACCCAACAGAGCGTCACGGTGGCGCCAACAGCCCGGCGCGCCCGGCGCGTGGCAGGCCAGGTTGGTCGTGGCGCCCGTGCTGCCGCCCCACCCGTCGTCGTAGATCCACAGGTAGTCCGCCACGAGCGGCGAGTAGCCCGACGCCCACGCCCCGCCCCAGGTCGCCGCGTGGTAGGTGCCGGTGCCGGACGGGTCCGTGCCCCGTCGCGCGGCGCGTTGGGCGGCGGCGTCGAGCGAGGCGGTGAGCCCGAGGTAGGGGGGCAGTCCCCGATCGACTCGCTCGAGGTCGGCCAGGACGAAGAGCTGTTCGGCCACCGTGAGCTGGGCCCAGTTCGATGGCAGCGTCAAAGGCGCCGCGCCGTCGAGGACGCTGGCGCGCGCGAGGGCACGGGCCAGGAAAGCCGTACAAGTCTGGTTGGTGTCGTTGACGCGAGGAAAGACGAGCCGCGATCCCACGCACGGGTTGGCGCAGGAGCCGTGACGGGACGTTGTCGCGGTGCAGTGACCGGCGGAGAAGAAGTTCGGCGAGGGCGCGATGTTGGTGCGCGGGTTGGCCAGTGGGCTGGTCGCCGCGCGGGCCGGTGCCGCTGGCGCGAGCACCGTCAGCGCCGCGAGGAGGGCGAACGCACCGAAACGACCGGCACCGAGGCGACCGGCACCGAGGCGACCGGCACCGAGGCGACCGGCACCGAGGGGGCCGGTACCGAGGGGGCCGGTACCGAGGGGGCCGGTACGGAGACGACCGAGTTCCCGGCGGGCGCGACGTACCACCTCTTCACGATAGGCGGGTTCCGCGGCCCCGTCGCCACGACGGAGATCGCTGCGTGGGCGGGAGCGTCACCGAGAGTTCACCGACCGCCCCCACACTCTTTCAGCTATGGTCACCCGTCAGTGGGGGCCGTCCGCTACTGTGAGCCTCGGTACGCCACCGCGGCGTGTCGCGTTCCCAAGGGGGCAAGGTACATGGCATTGCAGAGAACCAGAGCGGCGCTGGTCGCGGGGGTCACGGTGGCGAGCCTCGTCGCCGTGTCGATCCCGGCCCTCACCGGTAGCGCCGGTGCGGCGTCGTCGGTCAACTGGGCGAAGGTGACCCACTTGACCAAGACGGGTCCGACCTCGATGGCCGCGCTCGTGAAGGCCGCCAAGGCCGAGGGACACCTGAACGTGATCGCGCTGCCGAACACCTGGGCGAACTACGGCAACATCATCAAGGACTTCCACAAGAAGTACGGCATCGTGGTCAACTCGGAGAACCCCGAGGGATCGAGCGCCGAGGAGATCCAGGCGATCCAGCAGGACAAGGGGCGTTCGAGCAATCCTGACGTCATCGACGTGGGCACCAGCTACGCGGTGACCGCGAAGTCCGAGGGTTTGCTGGCCCCCTTCAAGGTGTCGACCTGGGCGGCGATCCCGCCCGCGTTGAAGAACCCCGCCGGCTACTGGTTCGACGACTACGGCGGCTTCGTGGCGATCGGCTGCGACACCAAGACCGTGAAGAAGTGCCCGACGTCGCTTAAGCAGATGCTTACCGAGACCGGGGCGCAGGGCTACAAGATCGGGATCAACAACAGCCCGCTGACCTCCAACTCGGCCCTGGCCGCGGTCCAGGCGGCGGCGATCGCGAACGGCGGTTCGCTCAACAACGTGGCGCCCGGCGTGAACTTCTTCGCGACGCTCAACAAGCACGGCGCCTTCGTGAACACGATCGCCGACGCCACGACGGCCGAGAACGGCTCGACCAACGTGATCCTGTGGTGGGACTACCTGATGGCCAACGGCGGGATTGCCCTGCCCGGCTGGAAGGTGACGATCCCCAGTGACGTGCTGCTCGGTGAGTTCTACACCCAGGCGATCAACGCGGGTGCCCCGGACCCGGCGGCCGCGCGCCTGTGGGAGGAGTTCCTCTACTCGCCGCAGGGCCAGAACCTCTGGCTGGCGGGCGGAGCCCGTCCGGCGGAGCTGGCGTACATGACAGCACACCGGACGATCAACAAGGGACTGCTGGCGAAGCTGCCGCCGCTGCCGAAGGGCCAGACGCCGCAGTACCCGACGACGGCGCAGATCACGAAGGCCGCGTCCACGGTGAACAGCACGTGGGCGGCCAAGGTGGGCTCCTAACCGAGCGAAGCGGATCGAGCGAAGTAGCGAGGTATGTCGAGCCGTGACGTCGCCCCCTCGTCCCCTGGCGCCCCGGCGCCAGGGGACGAGGGGGCGACGTCGTCGCGCGGGCGACGCGTCCTGCGCCGTCTCGAGCCGGCGCTCGCGATCTCGCCGTTCCTCGTCTACTCCTTCCTGGGTCTGGGCATTCCCACGCTGGCCGTCGTCTACTACGCCTTTCACGGCGAGACCGGCGGCTGGAGCACGGCCAACATCGCCATCGTCTGGCACGGGGACCAGGGGATCTTTCGGACCGGTTTCGAGAACAGCATCAAGCTGGGCCTGCTCTCGTCGATCATCCCGGGGATTCTGGGCGTGTTCATCGCCTACGCGATACAAACCTCCAAGAGCCCGTTCCTGCAGCGACTGACCTCGACGGCGTCGGGGGTGCTGGCGAACTTCGGCGGGATCAATCTGACCTTTATGTTCATCGCCACGCTCGGCTCGACCGGGATCCTCACCGCGTGGCTGCACGCCATCGGCATCAACCTGGCTTCCATCGGTTTTAACCTCTTCACCTTCTCCGGTGTGGCGGTGGTGTACATGTACTTCCAGCTTCCCCTCATGGTCCTCGTGATCACGCCCGCGCTGGGGGGGCTGCGAGCCTCGTGGCGCGAGGCCGCGGAGAATCTGGGCGCGTCATCGTGGAGCTACTGGCGCCACGTGGGCATCCCCGTTCTGATGCCCTCGATCCTGGGGGGAATGCTGCTGCTCTTCGGCAGCGCGTTCGCCGCCTACGCCACGGCCGAGTCGTTGACGTTGGGGCTCATCGCCTTGTCACCGATCCAGATCGGGAACTTCCTCAACGGGAACGTCATCGCGGGCGAGACCCACGTGGGTTACGCGATCGCCTTCGGGATGCTGGTCATCCTGGTGGTGACCATGACGCTCTATAGCCTGGTTCGAAAGAGGGCGTCGCGATGGCTCCGCTGAGCTCGGGATCGGTCTTCGACGTCGCCCAGGCGGAGGACGAGGCCGTGCAGCCCTACTCGTCGGGCCGGCCACGGCGCCGCGTTCGCTGGTGGCGTGGCGTCGTGCTACTCCTGGCCGGTGCGTACTTCCTCATACCGCTCTACGCGGGGCTCAAGTTCTCGCTCCAGGGCGTGAGCGGCGGGTTCTCCTTTCTCGCCTTCCAGAAGCTTCCCTCGGCGCCCGGTTTCAGCGCGGCTCTGACCCTGTCGCTCAAACTGGCCGTCGCCACGATGGTCGTCTCGACCCTGCTGATGGTGCCGACCGCCATCTACGTGCACGTGCGTCTGCCGCGGCTGCGGCGCATGATGGACGTGGTCACGATCTTGCCCATCGTGATCCCACCCATCGTGCTCATCGTGGGGGTGCTCGGTGTCTTCCCGGAGTGGGCGAAGGCGTCGCCCTACCTGCTGAGCTTCATGTACGTGATCCTGGCGATGCCGTTCGTGTACCGCTCCCTGGACGCGGGGCTCGGCGCCATCGATCTCAAGACGCTCACGGAGGCGTCGCGCTCCCTCGGGGGAAACTGGCTCAAGACGATCTGGCGAGTCGTTCTACCGAACATCCGACCGGCCCTGCTCTCGGCGACGGTGCTGACCCTGGCCCTGGTGTTCGGTGAGTACACGATGGCGAGTCTCGACCTGTGGACGACGATTCCGGTGTGGATCACCCAGTTCCAGGTCTCCTCGGACGGCCACATTCAGGTCGCGGCGTCCATGCTCGGTCTCGTCGGCACCTGGATTCTGCTAGTTCTTGTAGTATCTCTCGACCGATCGCAGTCTCGTCGGTCGCGTCGTCGCCAAGGAGTGTCATGACCCTAGTGAAAGGGGACTCGGTGATCAACGCCGACGCCACGCCCCCCGCATCGAGCGGGGCGAGGGTCACGCTGGAGAACCTCGTGCGCACGTTCGGCAAGGTTCGCGCGCTGGACAACCTGAGCCTCACCATCGAGCCCGGTGAGTTCATGGCGCTGCTGGGACCGTCGGGCTGTGGCAAGACGACCGCGCTGCGGGTCCTCGCCGGCTTCGAACAGCTCGACGGCGGTCGCGTCGTCGTCGACGGCCAGGACCTCTCCGATGTGAACGCGCGCAAGCGCGACATGGGCATGGTCTTTCAGAGCTACTCGCTCTTTCCCAACATGAACGCGCTCGACAACGTGGCCTTCGGGCTGCGGATGCGACGTCAGTCGGCGGTGGTGCGCCGTCGCAAGGCGACCGAGCTGCTGGAGATGGTGGGACTCGCCGATCAGAGCGCCAAGTATCCACACCAGATGTCAGGTGGACAGCAGCAGCGCGTGGCCCTCGCTCGCGCCCTGGCCATCGAACCTCGCGTCCTGCTGCTGGACGAGCCCCTCTCGGCACTCGACGCCATGGTGCGCGCGGAGCTACGCGAACAGATTCGTTCTCTGCAGCAGCGCCTCGCGATCACCACGGTGTTCGTCACGCACGACCAGGAGGAAGTGCTGTCGATGGCCGATCGAGTCTGCGTGATGTCCCAGGGCAAGATCGAACAGGTGGCCTCCCCGGCCGAGCTCTACGCCCGCCCGGCCACGGCGACGGTGACGCAGTTAGTGGGGATCTCCAGCCGCGTACCGGTCACGATCTCGAATCACGAGGTGGTCGTCTTCGCCCAGCGTTGCCCGGTGCGCAGTGGCGAGGGAGAGTCACTCACCGGCGAGGCGGACGTGCTCCTGCGTCCCGAGGACATCGCGATCGAGCTCGATCCCGACGGCTCAGGATTCGTCACGCGCAAGAGCTTCCTCGGGGCGATGACGCGCCTCGTCGTGCAGGTGGGCGAGGTGCCGGTGCGCGTCGACGTGCGCAGCGAGCGCGCGGCGGAGATCGAGTTGGGTCAACGTGTGCGCCCGAGCATCATCGCGCGTGACGTGTTGGTCGCGGCGCGTGTCGGGTCTACGCCGCAGGCGTAGTGTTCGTCATCGAGGTCGAGCGCGGCGTCGACAATTGAAGTCGCGACCACCGTCGACTCCGCGGAGATCGCTGCGGCTTTCCGCACGGGGTTAGGTGCTCAGCTCGCGCTTGATGGTGGCACACTCCTCGGGCGAACCCTGGATCGTGGGGTCAGTGGACCAGTGGCGAGCCGACGCCGCATTCCAGATGGCCGGGAAGCCCAGGACCACCACGACCGCCACGGGGATGTAGTTGAGGGAGCTGAGCGTCATCGGAGAGAACTGGGGCAGCATGAAGATCACGCAGATGAAGACCACCCACACGATGGTGATCCAGCCAAGTACCGCTCCCCACCAGCCTAGGCGTCTGGGTTGCGGGACGAAGGCCGGGCCGTTGATGCGTCACAGAGAGACCGGGATGAGGTGGGCAACGTAGAGCCCAATGACCGCGATCGAGGTGACGGCACCGTAGGCGACGGGGCTCCAGAGGTACAGTACCGAGGAGATGAGTGCTCCCCCCGTGCCGAACCACGCCGAGTGGACCGGCACGGGGGGACTGTCCGGTGTTTGTGCATGCGGGTAGGGCTATCGTCACGGGCGTAGGGCAACTCTCCCAGCCCGTGGTTATCGCTCCAAGGCCAAGATGATCACCATCATCTACCTCCCCGCCGGGAAACTGCCGCTACCCCAAATCCACACGATCTAGCGAGGAGCCCGTATTTGCCGTACTCCTTCACCAACCACCTTTGCCGCGGGGGCTCGTTTCTATCCGTGACTCGTACGAGTATTCGGCCCTCCGAGCTTGCAACTTGCGGTCGTCGGTGATCTGACTGATACCAGTGTCGCCACGGAAGCACCAGCCGTGTGGCGAGTGTGACGCAGTTCGACCACGACGCATCTGCCCACGACTATGTTCTTTGTCGACAGCGCCGCAATTCGAGAGATCCTCGTAGCGGGCAGAATCGTGACACCGACCTGACCCTCGGGGTTCTGGATTTCCACGGTGGAACCAGAGACCGAGACGACGGTGCCCGAGGTGCCCGTCACGCTTCGATGATGAGTGCGGTGGCGGGTGTGCCTGGGGTGTGCCGTGCATCCCGTTGAACTCGAGCGATCAATGACCACCGAGGTTGCCTGAACGGTGCCGATCGAGTTTGACGGTCCCGTCACTTTGACGCAATTTCCCGGTCGTACGCTGGTGAGCGTCGCTGGAGCCATTTCACTTACTTTTGTGCGTGCATTCAATGTAAAGCTCGTAAAGCCGCTGGTCGTCTTTACCGTCACGGACGACGCGGCGACCCTTATCACCATTCCGTCAATATGAGCATGTCGGTTGCGGCGGATGTGGTGTTTCTTCGCCGATGTTCTCACTGGGCTGCTTGCGCCCGTGCTCGCTAGCGCGATTCCCCCAACGACAATCACCGCGGCGACAGCGAGGCTGATTATCGTGACCTTTCGTGTAAGTAGTCTCGACATTGTTGCAACTCCTCGTCTATTCGTGGATGGTGATCAACGTGGCCAACCCCGGCCAACGCCCTGACGTCGGAAGTTCTAACGCGCAACTCATTCGATCAGTCACCCCGTAGTGCGTCCATCGGAGCAAGGCTGGCGGCTCTGGTGGCGGGATAGACACCAAAAGCTAGTCCGATGATCGCAGCAACGCCCACGGCGCCAATAATGGCGGGTAGGGAGATTGCGACCGGGCTTGAGATGAGGTGCGGAATGAGCAGAGCCGCGCCAAGACCCAGAAGCACTCCCAGTACTCCCCCTGTGAGACCGAGCAACATCGCCTCAGTCAAGAACTGGCGTCGGATGGCACCCGGGGTCGCGCCCAGAGCCTTTCTGAGCCCAATCTCCGAGATTCGCTCGGTCACTGAGACGAGCATGATATTCATCACGCCGATTCCACCGACGAGAAGTGAAATTGCGGCGACTCCCGCGAGCAAGTAGGTGAGAGTCTGGGTGACGCTCCTCGCCGTGCTCAACAGTTGGGTCTCGGGCGTGATCGTGAAGTCAGCAGCGGAGGGGCGAGTAATGTGGTGCAGCTGAAGTAATAGATCGGTCGCTTCGTAGTACGCCGCGCTGATGGTGCCACTCGAGGACGCCTGCAGGAGAATCTCACTGACCAGCGAACCGTTCGCTCGACCGATCAAGAATGTCTGTGCGGTACTAATCGGAACGATCACTTCGTTGTCTTGATTCGTCGTCGCCGATGATCCGGCCGGGCTCATGAGGCCGATGACAGAAAAAGGTAATCCACCGATAGTGACGCTGTGGCCAATCGGATTCTGACCGGGGAACAGTTGAGCGGACACTGTGGTACCGAGGACTGCTACTTCAGCGTCACTTCGAACCTCAGCGTTCGTGATGAATGACCCGACGCTCATCCGCCGACTCCTTATGCCAAGGTACGGTGGAGTGGTGCCGATGACGGGCGCAGTCCAGGTGTTGCTGCCCACCTGCATCGATTCGGCGCGTTGGACGACGGGCGCGACGGCGTCAATGCTCGGTGCGACACTACGCGAGCCGAGTGCTTGGGCGTCACTAAGGGTCAGCGTGGAGGCCGATCCGAGACCTTCCTTGACACCACTGCTGGTTGCGCTGCCGGGTGAGACGATTAAGAGATTGCTACCCAACGAGGATACTTCCGCACTTACTCTCGCCTGGGACCCCTCGCCAAGGCCAACCGTTACTATGACGGCGGAGATCCCAATTAGAATGCCCAAGAGTGTTAAAAGTGATCGCGACCCGTGGGTTGTAATCGCCTCGAACGCAGAACGAAATGTTTCACGAAAAGACATCACAATGCCGTCGACCCGTTACGGGAATCGATGGTACTTGAGTGTTCCCGAGTCGATGAGGAGGCGGGCCCGTCGTCGTAGCGACTTCTCCTCAGCACGGCCTCGGGC
>JAJZYE010000026.1 GCA_021806055.1 Actinomycetes bacterium
GTTGAGCTCAGCCGTGTCGAACGAGCGGAGGGGTGGGGGGCGTAAACGGGGTCAAGAAGTGCGGAACGCCAGATAGAGCGTTCCGACGGTGATCGTTCCTACCTTGGATTTGGGTGCGGCACCGGCGACGCTGCCCGAACTTACAACGAGCAATCCGGCGACGCTCATGGTCATGGCCACGAGACTGACACCGAATTTTCTTAAATGAATTGCCATTTGAAATTCCCCCCGTTTCTTTCCGCGTGGCATCTACGGAATCGCCCGAGGATATCAGACCTCGACCAGGTCCAACGGTCAGCGCACGGTTCCGGCCACGACGACGCGCGAGCAACACGCACCGACCGCGCGAGAGCCCGCAGTGGCACGTCTACACCGACGCGCCACGACCAAGAAGACCGGCACCGCGCTGAGCAAACCCGAACAGTCGTGCACGACGCGCGCCGGGACGACCGACACCCACCACGATCAGTCGGTCCTGTACCGAAGGGAGACGCCACCTCCCGGCGAGCGCCGGCTCGCGAGCCAACGCGACGCGACTGGGACGGTCGTCGGCGACGTTCAGCCGGCCCGGACCACCCGAGCCCGGCACGGCTCTACGCTCAGCGCGGCGAGCGAGGACCAGGGGAACCGGCCCCTCACGCGGGGCTGACGCTCGGGGAGTCGCGGGACCCTGACGCGCACGATCAATGAGGAGAGCGGGTCAGATCCCGGGCCTGGCTCGACTTCCCTCCGGAGACGCCGCCGTCTCGTCAGCGACCGCGAGACACTGTCGCTGTACGCAATCGAGACGGCCGACGGGAGCACCAGTCGCTGATCAGAACTCCGGTGTGCTGCGGGGGGCGCCCACCTACCGACATTTCTGACAGTCTCGCTAGCCTGGCCCCATGTCGAGAGCACCACATTCGCGGCGCACCGCGGCCCTCGTCGTCGCCATCGGCTCCGCCGCGGCAATCGCCGTCTTCGTGCTGAGCACGCTGCACGGCGCCGCGCCGGCGGTGCGCGCGTGCCCCACGCTCGCCGCACCCGGTCTCGCCACCACCGCCACGATCACGGCGCTGCCCCCGTCGCACGACAACGACGCGGGCCACTCACGAATCCTCGACACCACCCCTGACGCCGACGCCGACGCGTCCCAGATCCCCGTCGCCTGCACCCTGCGCTAGGACCGCCGTCACGACGGGAGCCGAAAGGTGGCAATGGAGTCATCGAATCTCGCGTAAGACGCGTAATCGAGCAGGTCGTAGAGTTGCTCGCGAGTCTGCATCGAACCGAGCACCGCACGGAGGTCGCCGTCGGCGCGCAGTGCCGCCAGGGCCCGATCCGCGACACCCATCGCGAGGCGCAACAGCGAGACGGGAAAGATCACCAGGTCGATACCGAGCGCGTCGAGCTGGTCCACACGCAGCGACTCACCGCGACCAAATTCGGTCATGTTGACCAGGATCGGCACGTCGATCGCCGCGCGGGCCGCCGCGAACTCGCCCGCGTCGAGCAACGCCTCGGGGAACACTGCGTCGGCGCCGGCGTCGACGTACGCGCGCAGTCGGTCGAGTGTTGCATCGAGCCCTTCCACCGCGCGGGCGTCGCTGCGCGCGATGACGAGCAGGTTGGGATCGCGCCGGGCGCCGACGGCGGCGCGAATGCGCTGGAGCGCCTCGGCCCGCTCGACCACGGCCTTGCCGTCCAGGTGGCCACAGCGCTTGGGGCTCACCTGGTCCTCCAGGTGCAGTGCCGCCACCCCGGCGTCCTCCAGCAACGCCACGCTGCGCGCCACGTTCACCGGCCCGCCGAAGCCGGTGTCGGCGTCGACGACGACCGGCAGCGCCGTCACCCGGGCGATCTGGCCGCTACGCTGAGCGACCTCGCTCGCCGTGGTCAGCCCGACGTCGGGCAGACCAAGCTCCGCGGCCAGCATCGCCCCCGAGACGTACACGCTCTCGAATCCCCGGCGCTCGATGAGCATCGCCGACAGGGGATTGAACGCGCCGGGCGCCACCACGATTCCGTCACTCGCCAGGCGCTCGCGAAACGCGGCCCGGGTCGCGGTCGCGCTCGGGGCACCGGGGCCCCTCACCAGACCTCCGCCACTCGGACGCCCGCCCGGGGCGCGAGCGTCACGCACGCACCGTCGGCCACCGCACAGTGAGAGACTTCGCGCCACGGTGGCCCACCCCGCGCGTCTCTCGTACTGACGCGATCGTGCGCCACGGTCCACCCAACGAGATCAGTCACTCGCCCACCGCCCGCCGCGTGGCGTCGTCGATCTCGGCGCGACGTGTCGATCAGCGAGTGCGCCCGCCTCGCGCCCCGGGACCTGGCGTGAGCCCTCTCGCCCATTCGATGGCTGATGAGCGCTCCGCATCACCACCTCAGCGCCAGCCACGCAGGGCGCGGCGCAGTACCACGTCGTACTCGGTCAAGCCCTCGCGGCTGAGCCGGGCCTCCGGCCCGGTGGCGATACCAACGCGCTCGGGGACCACGCCCCAGATCTCCACCCTCTGACCCTTCCACCAGTCGATCGCGGCCTCGAGGTCGTTGGTACCGCGTCGCGCCGCGCAGATGACCAGGCCCCGCGGCGTCGACGCGGGGACCAACGCCAGGGTGGCCGTGACCCGCGAGTACTCGACACCGCCGGCCCGTGTGGGAATGACCACGACGTCGGCGGCGCCGACGGCGCTCTGAGTCAGGCGCTCGCTCCCGGGAGGAGTATCCACGATCCCCACGCCCTCGACCCGGCTCATGGCGCGCACGGCGGTGCGCTCCGAGGGCGCCTCGACGACGGCGATCCCCTCGACGGGCCAGGTCTCCAGCCATTCGGCGGCCGAGGCCTGCGGATCCGCGTCCACGAGCGTGACGGGATCGTACCCACGCTCCACGGCGGCCGCCGCGAGGTAGATCGACGTCGTCGACTTGCCGACGCCGCCCTTCAGACTGGTGACCACGATGTTCATACCAGTCGTCTTACTACGCACACCTACCGTGGGGCGACGATCGAGGTCCCCCACCACCCCCGTCCCCGCGGTCAGTACCGCACAGTGCCCGGGGTCGAGCCCGCCGACGAGGGAGCGGAGCGGGGACCGGGGTGCCCTCGCCGTCGGGCCCGGGCGCGGCTAGGTTAGGTCGCGGCGCGGCGGTCGCGCGACGAACGTGTTCCGGGCGTTCACACGATGGTCCCGTCGGGCGGAAACCGTTTCGCTCGACTAGCGAGGAAGAGGCCTGCATGATCGGCGACAAGGAACTGCACTTCACGGGCAAGGGAACGGATCTGGGGAACCTCGCGTCACACGTCGAGGAGTACCTGACCAAAGACGGCTTCACCGTCGCCACGTCCGCGCCCAGCAGCCAGGGGACGGTCATTCAGGCCAAGAAGAGTGGCTTCCTCCGTGAGGTCGTGGCGGCCGACCGGGCGATGACTATCACGATCGCCGGCAGCCCGAGCGACTTCACGGTCCGCGTCGGTATCGGCAAGTGGCTGGAGCACCTGGGAGTCGCGGCCATCGAGACCTTGCTCATCTCGGACCTCTTTCTCGTGATCGACGTCGCGGACGCGGCCTGGAACCTGGAGATCGAGAACAAGTTGCTCGCGGATCTCACCTCGTTTATTGGCTGAGCACCGTGTTGTGGCTGCGCACCCGTCGTGGTGGTGGCGGGTGTCGCCCGCGGCACGTCACGCGCCCACCACCACGACGAACCCTTCGGTGGGAGCTCGATGACAGCGCCGGGTCGGTGCCGATGACGGCTCGCATCCCTCGACGTGCGCGACGCCCGTGCCGTAGGCACCTGATCGCTCGGCATGTCGTCACCGCGCACACGTCCCGTCGCACGCACCGATTCTCGATCGTTCGCCGGGCGACGCCGTGACGGGCCGGGGGCGGGCGGCACGCGAGGGACGCGTCGCGCACCCCGGGCCGCCCAGTGGTGACTCGGGCTCGGCGGCCACGGCGTCGGCGCCGCGGGCATCGGGAGTCTGGCAAGTCCTGACCGGTCGACCACTGCGCACCAGCGAGATAGGCACCGAACAGATCACGCCCGTCGAAGGGCTCTCCGCCCTCTCGCTCGACGCGCTGACGTCAGTGGCTTACGGCCCCGAGGCCATCATCGTCGTGCTGGCAGTGGGCGGGGCGTCGTCGCTGCACCTGATCTTGCCCATCACGGTGGCCATCGTCATCCTGTTGGCGATACTGGTCGTCTCGTACCGTCAGGTCATCGACGCCTACCCGGGTGGCGGTGGGGCGTACGCCGTGTCACGCGCCAACCTGGGCGCCGGCGCCAGCCTCGTCGCGGGTGCGGCGCTCATCGTCGACTACACGCTGACGGTCGCGGTGTCGATCGCCGCGGGGGTCGCGGCTCTCACCTCGGCCTTCCCGAGCCTCACGTCGGCGACCGTGCCACTGTGTCTCGGCTTCCTCGCTCTGATCACGCTGCTCAACCTGCGCGGTCTCGGCGCGAGCGCCCGTGCGTTCCTCCTGCCGACCGTGCTCTTCATCGTGGGGATGCTGGCCATCATCGCCGTGGGCCTCGTCCATCCCCTGGGCCTGCACGAGCCGCTTCCCGGGCGATCCCTCCTCGCCACCCACGCGCTGCAGGTCGTCTCGGTTCTCCTCATACTGAAGGCTTTCTCCGCCGGCTGCAGCGCGCTCACGGGTGTCGAGGCGATCGCCAACGGCGTGCCCCTCTTTCGCAAGCCTCGCGCGGTACGGGCCAAGCGCACCGAGTTGATGCTGGGCCTGATCCTCGGGACGATGTTGCTAGGACTCGCCGTGCTGGCTCAGCGCTGGCACATCGGTCCCCGCTCGAACCAGACGGCGCTCAGTCAAATCATGAGCATGGCGGTGGGGCGACACTGGGCGTACTACGTCGTGTCGCTGACAATCACCATCGTCCTCGCACTGGCCGCGAACACCTCCTTCGGCGGCCTGCCGATCCTCGCCAGCCTGCTCGCGCGCGACGACTATCTTCCTCACCTCTTCGCGCTGCGCGGTGACCGTCAGGTCTTCACGTACGGCATCGGGGTTCTAGCGGTCCTGTCCGGCGGGCTCTTGATCGCGGTGAACGGCAACACCAACGCGATGATCCCACTCTTCGCCATCGGGGTGTTCACGGGCTTCACCCTGTCCCAGGGAGGACTCGTCATCCACTGGTGGCGCACCCGCCCGCCTCGATGGCACTATCGCGCCTTCGTGAACGCCAGCGGGGCAGTCGTCACCGGGCTGGCCACGGTGATCTTCCTCGTGTCGAAGTTCGCGCAAGGTGCGTGGATCGTGGTGATCGCGGTTCCGGCCTTCGTTCTGCTCTTCCGACGAATCCACCGGTACTACCAGCGCGCCGCGCGTGAGCTGGGCATCGGCGAGATCCCCGCACCACCCGCGGGGAAGGAGACCCTCGTCATCGTCCCGGTCAACCGCATCTCCCGACTCACCCGCTTCGCGCTCTGCGAAGCACTCTCACTCAGCTCCGACGTACGCGCGCTCTCCGTGCTGACCGATCACGTCGAGGGACAGCCCCACGAGAACGACGACCTCGAGCGACAGTGGTCGCAGTGGAATCCCGGTCCCACCCTCACCGTCCTGCGTACGGAATTCTCATCGGTCGTGGCACCGATCACCGCGTTCATCGACGAGATTCGAGCGAGCGACGACCGTCAGATCGTCGTGCTGATCCCGGTCGTCGTACCCCCTCGCTGGCGCCAGCGCCTGCTGCACAATCAAATCGACCTCGTGCTCAGCGCGGCCCTGCACCGGCGTGCGGACGTGGTGGTCGCGCGCGTCTCGATGCCGTTGCGCGAGCCGACTCGCTAACACCCGGCGCTCGAAGCCGCGAACCGTCACCCACCGCGACACGGGCGCCCGTCAGGAGCCCGGACGCGTCCACACCGACGACGAACTCGACCCCGCCGCGTCGGGATACAGTGAGCGTGGGTCCGGTGGTGGATACCGAGACGACGCCGCGATGGGAGTTCCTATGATGATCCCGCCGAAGGACGAGGACGCGGCGCCGTCCGAAATACCACCGCCAGGCGACGAGCCCGGGACCGACGAAGAGCCCGGCAGTGGCCCGCCCGACGCCATCGCGTCGACGCGGGCCTCGCGGCTCTGGCTGCGGATACTTCCATCGCTGGTCATCCTGGCGATCATCCTCGTGTTCGTCGTGCAGAACCACGACGACGTGCGCATCCGCTTCATCACCCTGAGCGTCACGTGGCCCCTCTCGATCGCCCTGCTCGCCAGCGCGGCGCTGGGCGCCGTCTTGGTGCTGGCCATCGGGTCAGTTCGCATTCTCCAGTTGCGTCGCCAGATTCATCACCGCGTCCCTCGCCGTCACGGCGATCGGACGGCGTGACGGCGAGCGGCGCCCGCACGACGACGATCGCGACCATTGCGCGTCACCGCACCGTCGGGTCCCGACCCGACGGTGCGGCCCGGTCGCTGCCCACCCACCAGGCTCGGCCACCACGCGAACGGCGCGGTCGGCACCCCGGTACATTCGACTCATGGACTACGTGAACCTCGGAACCACCGGCCTGCAGGTGTCGCGCATCTGCCTGGGCTGCATGAGCTACGGCGAGCCGACGCGCGGTAACCAGCCCTGGTCGCTCGATCGCGACGAGGCGGTTCCCTTCTTCCGCCGCGCTCTCGACGCCGGCATCAACTTCTTCGACACCGCCAACGTCTACTCCGCGGGATCGAGTGAAGAGATCACCGGCTCGACCCTGCTGTCGATGACCTCGCGCGACGACGTCGTGATCGCCACCAAGGTGAACGGTCGCATGCGCCCGGGACCCAACGGGCAGGGCCTGTCGCGCAAGGCGATCCTGAGCGAGGTCGACCACAGCCTGCGCCGACTCGGCACCGATTACATCGACCTCTACCAGATCCACCGCTGGGACGACGAGACACCCATCGAAGAGACCCTGGAGGCGCTGCACGACGTGGTGCGCGCGGGCAAGGTCCGCTACCTCGGCGCCTCGTCAATGCACGCCTGGCAGTTCGCACAGGCCCTCTACCTCGCTGACATGAACGGGTGGACGCGCTTCGTGAGCATGCAGAACTACTACAACCTCCTCTACCGCGAGGAGGAGCGCGAGATGCTGCCCCTCTGCGAGGACCAGGGCGTGGGAGTGATCCCGTGGAGCCCGCTGGCCCGGGGACGCCTGACCCGCCCGTGGTCCGCCCAGACGCATCGCTCGGAGAACGACGAGTTCGGGCGCAGCCTCTACGACGACGACGACCGGCCGATCGTGGACGCCGTCATCGACGTCGCCACCCGACGCGGTGTGGCACCGGCTCAGGTGGCCCTCGCCTGGGTCCTGGCCAACCCCACCGTCACCAGCCCCATCATCGGCGCGACCAAGGCGCACCACCTCGACGACGCGATCGCGGCGGTCGACCTACACCTGGACGAGTCGGAGATGGCGCAACTCGAGGCCGCCTACCGTCCGCACCCGGTGCGCGGCTTTCGATAGGGCCCGCCCCTCGTCGCACGTCATCGAGCGGGGCGACTCCCGGTCCTCGAACCCGTGGGGAGTGCCGCTCGGCGCGACGGGCCTCGGCGATACGCGTCTCGTCGCGACGGCCTACGATACCGTTCCAGTATTCGGCGTTTGGTGGCCTTTCGAATTGGTTTTGACCATTCGCGCCTTCTTTTCGACGATTTAGGTGGTCGGTGCCAGGGTTCGGAGCGACCGGAATCCAGCAACGACAAGTCGCTCGGGGCGTTCCTACATCGAGGTGGCTACGCGCTCGGCTGCGCCACGGCGGCCCGGGCGCAGCCGAGCGATTCGATGCCGAAGCTGTGGTTGTCCCTACCCAACCACGCAGACGCATCATCGGGCGCTTGGAGCGTTCTACGTGATCGAGACGAGCGGCCGGGCTCGGCCACCCACTACAAACTCGTCGTCTTCAGGGCGGCGCCCGTGATGGAGGTGCTGTTGAACTTCGAGCAAGCCTGGAACGAGGTTCGCACAGAGACGCCAACGTTCTGAGGGCCGAACTCGACGCGTGCGGAGAGTATCCGGGTGAGCTGGCACTGCTTTGTTGGCCAGTAGCGAGTAGGCAGGATCCACAACAGGACGTTGGCCGTGCCGCCGTGCGCGGCGAGCATCACAGTGCCACCACGGTGAGCGGTATTTACGCGTGCCGCGCTCAAGCCCAAGCGCACCGCGACGCCGATCCCGGCGTCGTCGTTATAGACGAGGCGCGGTACACCGGTCAGGGAGCAGCCGTGTGAGCCAGCGTTGCGGAGGAAGATCGGCGTGTATGTCTGACCGTTCGGACCTGGAATGGTCTTTCCAAGCCAGCCACTGAGACGGACGCAGGTGGTGTGTGAAGGCTGGGGGGGAGCACGGAAGATGGCGCCTGCCTGCGTAGTGGCGCCGACCAACGGGAGCGCGAATGTGCCAACCACGAGAACCGAGATGCTCAGTCGTCTCATCCTCATCAGCCTCCCATCTATCTACTGTCCCTACCGTCCTGAGACTTACATGAACGGACGTAGAACTTCATTCGGTTCTCTGACTGGCCCTGGGAACTACATCGATGTAGGAGCGTCCCGAGCGACTTGTCGTTGCTGGATTCCGGTCGCTCCGAACCCCGGGACCGATCACCTAAATCGTCGAAAAGAAGGCGCCAACGATCAGAACCAACCCAAAAGGCCACCAAGCGCCGAATGCTACCGTTCCTAACTAGCCT
>JAJZYE010000027.1 GCA_021806055.1 Actinomycetes bacterium
AGCATGCGCTGGTAGACCCGTCGGCCGGTCTCGATCGCGGCGACGACGTTGGTCAGCCCCTCGTCGGTCAGCACGACGCTGGCGGCCTCCTTCGCCACGTCGGTCGCGCTGGCGACGGCGACGCCCACCTCCGCTCGCTTCAGTGCCGGGGCGTCGTTGACGCCGTCACCGGTCATGCCCACCACGTGGCCGGCGCGCTGGGCGCGCTCGACGAGGCGCAACTTGTCCTCGGGCAGGACGCCGGCGACCACGTCGAAGTCGAGGGGGCCGTCTCCCTGGGCGCGCAGGGCGTCGGGGGTGATCACCCGCGCGCCGACGCCGACCTCGCGCGCGACGGCGCGCGCCGTCGCCTCGGTGTCGCCGGTCACCATGATGACGCGCACGCCGAGCTCGCCGAGGCGCGCGAGCAGCGGGGCCGAGTCGGGGCGCAGCGGGTCGCCCATCGCCACGAGTCCGACCACCCGGAGGGCGGTGTCGTCCCCGCGGGCTACCGCGAGGATCCGCGCCCCGCCGCCGGCGAGCCGTGCGACGTCCGCGTCGAGCGTGGCCGGGGCGCCGCCCAGAGCCGCCAGGACGCCCGGTGTTCCCTTGGCGACGCGGCGCACCACGCCGTCCTGGCGCACGGTCGCCTCGGAGCGCTTGGTGGAGGGGTCGAAGGGGGTGAAGTGCAGCCGCTCGAGCGCCGGGACGTCACCGAGAGCGTCGAGGATCGCCACGTCGAGGGGGTCCTGGGTGGCGCGGTCCGACGCCGCCGCGGCTAGGGCCAGCACCTCGTCGCGCGTCGTGTCGTAGGGGAGGACGTCGGCGACGCGCAGCCGGTTCTGGGTGATGGTGCCGGTCTTGTCGGTGCACAGCAGGTCCATCGCCGCCGCCTCCTCGATGGCCGACAGGCGCGTGACCAGGACGCCCTGGCGCGCGAGCTCGAGGGCTCCGAGCGACGTGGTCAGGGTGAAGGTGGCCGGGAGGGCCACCGGGACGGTGGCCACCACCAGGATCAGGATGAAGGGGATCAGCTCGCGCCACGACAGGTGGTGGACGACGCCGTAGACCAGCACCGCGACCACCAGGGCACCGTCCATGGCCAGCAGCGCCCACACGATGCGAAAGATGGTGGTCTCGAGGTGGCTGGCGGTGCTGGCCGTACGCGTCAGCTGCGCGGTGCGCCCGAAGAAGGTGCGCGCACCGGTCGCGGTGACGACTCCGGTGGCCTCGCCGCGGCGCACCACGGCCCCCGAGTAGAGGGGGGCGTCGACCGCGACGTCGACCTCGGCCGACTCGCCGGTCAGCACCGACTGGTCGACCGTCGTCGAGCCGTCGCGCACCGTGAGATCGGCCGGGACGACGTCGCCGGCGCGCACGTGCACCAGGTCCCCGACCACCAGGGTGGTGGCGTCCACGACCCGCCACTGGCCGTCGCGACGCACCCGCGCGCTCACGGCCAGGCGCTGGCGCAGTGCCGCCAGGGCGTCGTGCGCGCGCCCCTCCTGGACGACGCCGAGCACGGCGTTGAAGACGATTAGCAGCGCGATGATGAGCGCCTCGGTGAGGTGGCCCGCCAGGACCTCGAGGACGACGGCCGCCTCGAGCAGCAAGGGCACGGGGCCGGTCACCGTGGCCAGCAGCCGGCGCAGCGGGTGGGCGCGGGTCGCGGGCAGTGCGTTCGGGCCGTCGCGGGCCAGGCGTCGCTGCGCTTCGTCCGAGGTGAGCCCGTCCGGCTCGGCGTCGCGCGCGCGATGGTGGTCGACGACGGGACCCGTCGCCGGCTCGGACGCCTCCTCGCCGGACACGTCACCATGATGGTGCGCGCGGCGCCGCGGCGCCAGCTGCCCGACCGCAGGCGGCCCGGGCCGTGGCGCGGGCGAGTTGCGCCTCTGGTAGGAATGGACGCGAGCGGGAGGCGAGGTCACGGCGGTTCGCGAGTCGATCCAACGGGGGCGCGCGCCCCGCGCTCGCCCCACGCGCTCGCCTCGCGCGACCTGGGGGCCGGCCGCCGTCCTCGCCGCGCTGCTCGTCGGGTACGTGGGCCTCTTCGGCTGGCTGACCTGGCTCCAGCAGGCGAACTTCGGGACCTTCGACTTTGATCTGGGCCTGTTCGACCAGGAGATCTGGCTCGCCGCCCACCACTGGAACGCGTTGATCACGATCCGCGGGCTGACGATGTGGGCCAACCACGTCAATCCGATCGTCTACCTGCTCGTCCCCTTCTACTGGCTCGGCGCGGGGCCGCACTTTCTCTACCTGGTCCAGACGGTGGCCCTGGCCGGGGCCGCGGTGCCACTGTGGCTGCTCGCGCGCGATCGGGCGGGGGCGTGGACCGCGACCGCGGTGGCCTTCGCCTGGCTCGCCTCCCCGGCGCTGGAGTGGATGACCTGGTGGTCGTTTCAGCCGGAGTACCTGGCGGTGCCCGCGCTGATCGGGGCCTACTGGTTCGCCGACCGGCGTCGCTGGATCCCCTACGCCCTCTGCGTGGTCGCGGCGCTGGCGACCAAGGAGGACGCCGCGCTGGCGGTGGCCGCACTCGGCGTGCTGCTGGTGCTGCGCCACCGCGCGCGCGCCGGGCTCGTGACTCTCGCCGCGGCGGTGACCTGGTTCCTGGTGGCCCTCGAGGTGATCATGCGCGCGGCGACGCCCGGCGCCGCGCCCTTCTTCCTCTACCAGTACGCGGCACTCGGTGACTCGACCGGTCAGATCGTGCTCGGCGTGCTGCGTCGACCGTGGGTGGTGCTTCGTGCACTGGGGCGTGCGAGCAGCCTCGCCTACTACCTGAAGATCCTGGCGCCGACCGCGTTCCTGGCCCTGGCGGCGCCGGTGACCCTGGTGCTGGTGGTCCCGACCCTGGTCGTGAACGTGCTCAACAACCAGGGCTACACCACCGACATCCACTACCAGTACTCGGCGCTGATCACCGCGGGCGTCTTCATCGCCCTGGTCGAGGTACTGGGGCGCCTCGCGGCGTCCCCCCGCGCGCGCCGCGCCGCGGTGGTGGCGGTGCTCAGCGCGTCGCTCGCGTCCAACGTCGCCTGGTCGCCGTCGCCCCTGGACGCGGCGGCGTTCCACGGCGGCTACTGGAGTTTGTCGTCCTCGCCGCACACCCGCGAGCTGGCGCGTCTGGTGGCGCGGGTACCCGCCAGCGCCGGCGTGTCGGCGACCTACACGGTGGTGCCCCACCTGGCGCATCGCGACGTGATCTACTCCTGGCCCAATCCGTGGATCCGCCTCTACTACGGCGTCAACGCCTCCCAGCCCGGCGAGCCGCGCGCCGGCGTGGACTACCTGGTCCTGGACCTCACCGAGGTCAGCCCCGCCCAGCGCGCGCTGCTGGCGAGCCTGCTCGCGCCGCGCGGCCCCTTTCGGGTGCTGGTGCGCCGCGACCAGGCACTGCTGGCGGTGCGCCCCTAGGGCGCGCGGTAGAGGCGCACGCCGATCACCAGCACCACGAGAAAGATGATGAGCGGCGTGATCACCGGACCGATCCAGGGAACCGGAATGAGGAAGAAGACGTCGCGGGTGAACAGGCTGGTGGGCCAGCCGTCGATGAGGCGCAGGTAGAGGTAGTAGGTCAGGTCCCAGACGCTGAAGGCGATGAAGTAAGCCCCGACGCGCTGGCGCGTGGTACGCCCGGCGAGCCAGGCCACCGCGAGCAGCATCACCATGGTCGCGCCCTCGCGTATCGTCTCGACGCGCCCGACGGCGGGGGGCAGCAGGGAGTGCACGGAGGAGACGAAGGCGATGAACCCGAGGTTGAGCAGCGTGTGGTAGTGGCCGAAGGAGTAGGAGCGCGGCGAGCCAATCAGGTCGCGCAGGTCGTAGACGACCGCGGCCTCGACGAATCCGAAGGCCGCGGCGAACGCGACGAGCGCACCCAGGTCGAGGGCCGTTCGCCGCCGGGAGTCCCCGCGTGGTGCCACCGACGTACTCTACCGGGTCGTCCGGACGCGACGTCCTAGCTGGCGGCGGCCACCACGTCCTGGCCGTACGCGGCCGTCGTGGTGCGCCCACCGGGCAGCACCACGACCGTGACCGTGCTCGACGCGCCCAGCGCGGCGCGCAGAGCGGTGGCCACGGCGTGCGCGCGCTCGTCGCCCAGCGTGCGCGCGCTCGTCACCCCGGACGCATCGTTGGCGTAGCCGGTGAGGCGGACCTCGGTGTCGTGGGCCAGCGTGATGGTCGAGACCAGCGCCGCGACCGCCGCGGTGATCGCGGGCGTGAGGGCGGCCGACCCGGCGGCGAAGGGCCCGAGGGGTCCGCTGATCACGGGGGCGGGCGTCGCGGTCGCCGGCGTTGACGGTGGGGACGTGCCGCGCGCGCTGCTCGCCACCACCCGCACGCGGTAGACCAGCTGGTTGGTGAGACCGGTGATCGTGCAGGTCGTCGTACTGGTGGTGCAGGTCTCCTCACCCGGCGTGGCGGTCGCGACGTAGCGGCGCACGGGTGAACCGCCCCCCGACGACGCCCGCCAGCTCACCGCGATGCTCTGGTTGAGGGGCACCACCACCACGTCACCGGGGGTGGCCGGGTGGCGCCCGGGCGTCACGACGGGGGACCACGCCGACGGGCGGCTGGCACCGGCGCGGGTCACGGCCACGACGCGGAAGCGGTAGTGGTGCCCGTCGGCTAGCGGGCGCACCGTGCACGTCAGCGTCGGTCCCGAGGGAGCCGCCCCCAGATTGGCCGGCGTGGCGCGCAGCACGCAGCCGTGGGTCGCGGGCCCGCTCACGCGATAGACGACGACGAGGTCGCCGCCGTCGTCGCGAGGGGCGCGAAAGGCCACCACCGCGGCCCCCGGCGCCGGCGTGGCGGTGACGTGGACGGGTGGCGTGGGTGGGCCGACGGGCGTGACCGTGACGATGTTGGACGCCGCGGTCTCGGTGATCGTGTTGCCCGCCCCGCGCAACACGCCGGTGACGACGAACTCGTAGGTGCGCCCGTCCGCCAGCCCGCGCAGGGTGAGGGGCGCGTTGGTCGACGGGTGGGCCACCGTGACGAAGTGCACGCCGTTGCTCGAGCGCTCGACGACGTAGCCGATCACGCCGCTCGTGGCGCTCCAGTGCAGGGTCACGGCCGCGCGTGAGCTCGTCGCCGTCAGCGTCGGTCCCGAGGGAGCCGCCCCGGCCGCGGGGGCGACCAGTGGCGCGAGTGCGACGAGTATCGCGCCGGCGCATCGTCGAGTCCACCGGTGAGGGGTGCGCCGGCCCATCTACAGGTTCACCGTGTAGGTGTGGCCGAGGTAGGTGGCCGAGAACTGGCCCGCGGTGTTCACCGACGCGCCCACCGAGACCAGGTTCGACCACCCGCCCCAGGCGACGTAGGAGTTGCAGCGCCAGGTCCACGGTTCGTACCAGGTACCCGAGCAGGTGGTCTGGACCGACCCACCGCGGGCGTAGATCTGGGCGTTGAAGCCGCTACTCAGCGACACGTAGGGCGAGCTCGAGGAGATGTTCACGTAGTAGTTGCCGCGGAACGCGGCGACGTACTCGACCAGTCCAGTGTCGACGACGCCGGAGATGGCGTTGATGGAGCCCGTCGAGGTGAAGTTGAAACTCCACGTGGGATTCACCGCGATCGCGGAGAACCCGTAGGTGTGGCCGTCCCAGGTGACGCTGCCGCTGATCGACGCCCCCATCGCCGTGGTGGTGGTGCACGCGCCCGAGCAGTTGCCGATGTCGAGGGTGCCGCTGATCGCGACCAGTGGCCCGAGGTTGAAGCTGGTCGCCAGCGAGAAGTTGAAGCCGACGGTGTTGTTCACGTGGTTGAGCGTGCCGCTGATGCTGCCGGTGAAGATGCCCCCCAGGTTGACGTTCGCGCTGGCGGTGAAGAGCTGCTGGGTGGGTGAGATCGACAGGTCGAAGTTGACGTTGCCCAGGTTGAAGCCACCGGGGCTGAAGGTGGCGTTACCCATGAGCTGGGTCTGCACGCCGCCGCCCGGCGCCGGACCGAAGGACCCCTCGATCGACACGCTCGAGCCGAGCAGGCTCACCGACGCGCTGGCGGTGACCGACACCCCGGAGAAGGTCACGCCGAAGAAGGAGAAGCTGTACTTGTTGGCGTTCACGGTGACCGCCATGGAGAAGCCCGCCAGGTTGATGTTCGCGGTGCCGCTGAGGTTGAAGGTGCCGTTGGAGCTGATGTCGCCCGAGACTGTGACCTGGTTGCTCGGGCCATTGAGCTCGATGCCGCCGGAGAAGACGAGGGAGAACGACGAGCCGATGGTCACGCTGACGTAGGCGTTCTGCAGCGTGAAGGGGCCGACCGAGAAGCCCGAGACCGACGCGGTGCCCGAGAAGCTGAACGGGCTGAGCGTCAAGGTGGCGTTGAAGGTGACCGCCACGCCGACGAAGGTCCCGTTGAAGGCGACCGAGAACCCCGGGGCGATCGTCGTCCCGGCGACCGAGCAGCCGCTGGGCGCGGCGACGAAGGTCGCGTAGCTGGCGGTGAGCACGCCACTGCCGATGTTGATGACACTCGGCGCCCCCGGGGCGTCACTGCCGATCGCCACGGCCAGGCACGGGCTGACGTCGGAGATGTTCATCGTGAACGACAGCGGCACCGAGGCGCCCGTCCCGATTCCCAGGTCGCTCGTGAGCGAGGCGGGCAGCACCCCCGACGCGGTGAAGCCGAAGCTCGGGGTGGGCACCGGCGGGGTCAGCGAGACGCCCGCCTGGATGCCGATGGTGGTGATGTCGAGCCCGGAGTAGCCGAAGGCGTTGTTCCAGCCGCTCCCGGAGATGGAGAAGAGGAGCTGGTTCCCCGAGCTCTGGTAGGTGAGGGCCAGCGTCACGTTGATGGTCTGGTCGGTTCCCCCGGCGGCCGCCCCGCTGATGGTGAGCTGTCCCGACTCACTGAGCGACAGGTACGCCCCCTGGGACGGCGAGACGCCGGCGCTCAGCACCAGGTCACCGAAGGTGAAGGAGAACTCGCTGGAGGCGCTGATCGGCACGCTCATCGGGAAGGTCGCGTTGACGGCGAAGTCGCTGGGCGAGCTGTAGGTCACGTCGATCGCGATCGACGAGTTGGTGCCGAGGTAGGTCTGGATGAAGGAGGGCAGGCTGAGCGAGCCGCCGAGGATGAAGGTGTCGGCCGGCACGTTGACGCTGACGCCGTTGAGCGCGAGGGTCGCCGCCGCGGTGGTGAAGGCCAGCGTGTTGATCGAGGCCCCCGTCGAGCCGAGGGAGAACGCGGGCGTGAAGTCGGCCACCACGGCGAGCCCGCTCGGGTCGTAGACCAGCGAGACGGGGATCGTCACGCTGGTCCCGGCGAAGGAGAGGCTGGCCGTCGCGCTGATGAGCAGCTGGAAGCCACCGGCGCTGCCGAGGCCGTTCAGGGTCAGGGCGGGACCGGGGGTGGCGAAGCCCGGGTCGTTGTAGGAGAGCTGGAAGCTGGGTGCGCTGATCGACAGCACGTTGGCGACCACGGTGATCGGACCGGGCATGGTCGCCGAGAGGTCGAAGCCCCCGGTGGCGAGGTTGACGTTGGCGGCGTAGGTCAGGCTCTGGGCACCCAGTCCCGGGAAGGTGAGGTTCAGCGTGCCGTTGAGGAACACGAAGGTACCCACCGCGGCGGAGGGGCACGGCGAGCTGACGGGCTGGCCCTGGTAGCCGGTGAGGGGGGGTGGGCAGGTGGCGATCGAGAGGGTGGTGCCGCTCAGGGAGACGACGCCGCTCACCAGCGTGATCGGCGCCAGGGAAGCCGTCACGCTCCACTGCAGGGTGGGGAAGTCGTTGCCGTTCACGTAGCCGTAGCTGACCGAGCCCGTCAGGGAGCTGAGGGGGATCGTGAAGTTCGGCGCGACGCTGAAGCCCGCAGGGCTCCCGGTCACGGTGATCGTGGCCGACCAGTCGGTCGGGTTGGTGTAGGTGAAGCTCACGGGCAGGCTGAGGGTCCCCACGTCCAGGGTCGCGCTACCGGTGAACGTCGAGCTCGCACTGGTGAACGAGAAGCTCAGTGAGCCCCAGAACGACACGCCCGCGATGATGGTCACCGGCGACGTCGAGGGGACCGCGGCGCTCAGGCTGCCCGAGAGCGTCCCCGCGCTGTCCGCCAGGGTGCCAGTGACGGTCAGGTCCACGGAGGTGCCGGTGGGCCCGATGGGCAGCGTGGCGTTGGTCAGAGCCACCGACCAGGTGCTCGGGCTGCTGTAGGTGAGGGTGATGGGGAGGTTCACGCCGGCGACCGTGATGTCGAGCGCGGCGCTCGCGGCGAGCGCGCCGGTCGCGTCACTGAGCGTGACGCTACCCGAGAGGGTGACGCCGTTGCCCAGGGTCACCGGGCTGGAGGACGGGAGGCTGAGAGTGAGCGATCCGCTCACCGCGCCGGCGTTGTCGTCGATGACCCCGGTCCACTGGGGGGCGACGCTCGATCCGAAGAACGTCACGCCACTCTGCGTGGTGGCGAGTGACAGGGACCAGTCGTTCGCGTCGCTGTAGGTGAGGGCCCCGGTGAGCGAGAGGTTGGAGAAAAGCGAGAGCCCGCTACCCAGGGCGATCGTCACCGAGCCGGTGCAGCTGGTGGACGCGGCGCTCAGCGACGAGGCCGAGAAGGAGAAGGGCCCGAGGTTGAAGGCACCGCCGGTGGCGGTGGTGGGACACGTCACCGAGTGCGCGACGGGCGCGCCCGGTGTGGCGGGCGTCCCGGCGCGGGCCACGTGCGCCTGACGGGCCACGTCGCCAGC
>JAJZYE010000028.1 GCA_021806055.1 Actinomycetes bacterium
CCCGTTCGTACCCGACACGTGCCGACGACCCGTTGATGTTGACTGGCCGTACGACCCCGTCGCAACGAGGGGACGGCGTAACCACGACCCTGAGGAATTCGATCCTCAGGGCGTCCGATGAGCGGTCAAACAGGGTGGAGCGATGGTCATCTGACCCGACCCAATGCGTGCGAGTGAACTGCGCGTGCGCCTAGCCACAACCGGCCACTCGTAAATGCACAAAACATCGTGATGCATCCATGTGCGTACTCGCATTCGTCGCGAATCGAACTGGATACCATCCGAACTTCAGCTGGCTGCTACGTTTTTCCCAGTGGCAATGGGATCAGGGCTGGAACTCTTACGAGGCTATCCGCTCGAGGTTCGTTACAGTGCCGGATCAGTGGAACGTGCGCGGATCGCCGCGAATGTCACTTCACGGGCCTACGTCTACTTCAGTTACCTATTTTCCGGACTCGAGCCCGATATCGCAATAGTCGTTGCCGACGAGGCGGACTGGAGCAGTAGGCAACCCTACGGACTGCCATTCTTCAACGATGATGACGATCAAATACGCCCCGGCATTGTGGTGATTCCCGCCGGGAGTGGCGACTTCTGGATCGCTATGGGAGAGGACCTGCGCGAAGCAAATCCGCCTGGATACGTGAGGTTGCTGGCACTGTACCCCGATGGCGTTGGTGGAGTGAACCTACAGGCATTCTTCGACCTGGTAACGATTCATGAGCTGGGTCACGCCTTTGAAGTGTTGGGAGATCTGGCGCTGCCAACTTTCTGGTTAGGTGAAATCTTCGCGAACCTGTGCCTTCATTCGTTCATCGCGACCGAGCAGCCGGAAAGTTTAGGCACGCTTGAGGGGCTCTCCATCGTGGGCTCGCAGAGCACGCGTCTGGACGCGCGGATGCGCGCTGAGGGCTTCACTACGTTGGAGGAACTGGAGGTCCACTACACGGGCGGTGGTGACCCGATGAGTCCACTGAACTACGTCTGGTACCAATATCGCTGGCAACGGATCGCGGCAGCGATGTTCAACGCCGACGGTCAGGACGGCCTCGTACGATTCTGGAACTTCTTTCGCGCAAGAGAACGCCTGAGTGCCGGCGAGACCACACCGGCCCAATTCGCCCGGTTACTGAGGGACGAAGTCAGCGAGAGTCTGGGCCGAGCAGTGGAGACGTGGCGCTGAGCCACGGCGTCATCCTGGGCGCTCACCAGGTCGTGCGATCGGGGTTGCTACGTGAGCGGGTACCCGCCCAACCCAATGCCCCCGGTGGTGGCGTCCGAGATTCCACCGCGAAACCCACGCGCGTCGACACGAAAAGCCTTGTCCGCGGAGTCGGCGCCGGTGATCAGAGACCGTCGCGCTGCGAGCGAGCGACGAGCACGACCGGTGCGCACGGCTACGTGGCCGTCGCGGCGCGATACCCGGTCGACGAACTCCGGACGCGTTGTCGCACTCACGGTCCACGAGAGGTCTGTCGCTACCGCGTCGACGTCGTCCTCGCTTGCGTCGGAGACGCTTTGGCCACCGACCGGGAATAGGTGCGAACCGCATCGTTCACCACGCCACGAGCACGGCATCACACAGTGAGCTGAAAGCCGTTGCGACCGGTGATCACTCACGTCTCGTGGATACGGGTGTGCGACGTCGCACCGCGGCTGTGATCCGCTCATCGGGCAGTGATGCCGGTTTGAATCGGCGACCTAGCGGGGTTGCATCGTGCCGTCACGCAGGAAGCGTGCGTGCCACGACAGCGACTCCTCAAGTAGATGGGGCGTGTGCTTGCCCGAGGTCGACGCGCTCGCACGGTCGAAGTAATCCTGGAGCATCGGACGGTAGTCGGGATGTGCGCACTGATCGATGATCTTCTGGGCGCGGCGTCGCGGCGCGAGGCCGCGCAAGTCCGCGACCCCCTGCTCAGTGATGATGACGTGCACGTCGTGCTCGGTGTGATCCACGTGGCTCACCATCGGCACAATCGAAGAGATCGCTCCGTCCTTGGCGATCGATGGCGTGAGGAACATCGCAATGTAGGCGTTGCGCGCGAAGTCACCCGAGCCGCCGATGCCATTCATAATGCTCGTACCCATGACGTGGGTTGAGTTGATGTTGCCGTAGATATCGGCTTCGATGGCGCCGTTCATCGCCAAGCAACCAAGGCGACGAATCACCTCGGGGTGGTTGCTGATCTCCTGGGGCCGCAGCACGATCCGGTCGTGGTAGTCGGCGATGTTGGCGTGCAGATCAGCGGCACCCTCCTCGCTGAGCGAGAACGCGGTCGCCGAGATCGACTTCATCGTGCCCGATTCCAAGAGCGCCAACATACCGTCCTGGATCACCTCGGTGTAGGCGGTCAGCGGGCGAAACGGCCCCCCGTCAAGCCCGCGTAGCACGGCGTTGGCGATGTTGCCAACCCCCGACTGCAGGGGCAGCAGCGCCGCCGGTAGGCGGTCGCGCTTGACCTCGTGGGAGAGGAACGCCAAGAGGTGTTGGGCGATCAACTGGGACGTCTCGTCAGCCGGCTTGAAGACGGTGTTTCGGTCCGGCGCGTTGGTCTCGACCACGGCCACGATCTTCTCGGGCGGACAGTGCAGGTAGGGAACGCCGATGCGGTCCGAGGCCGACACGATCTGGATGGGCGTGCGATACGGCGGTAGTGCGGTGCCGTAGTAGACGTCGTGCATACCCTCCAAGGCCGCGGGCTGCCAGGCATTGACCTCGAGAATGACCCGGTCCGCCTGGTCGATCCACGTCTTGTTATTGCCGACCGAGGACGACGGGATGAGGTGGCCGTCGGCGGTGACGCCGGCCACCTCGACGACGGCGACGTCGAGGTGGCCGAAGGCGCCCTCCCACACCATTTGCGCGACGTGCGAGAGGTGGAGATCCAGGTAGTCAACCAGCCCCGCGTTGATCTTCGCGCGACTCACCGGGTCCGACTGGTAGGGCATGCGCAGGTCAATCGCGTCGACCGCGGCGAGCGCCCCGTCGAGTTCGGGCGCGGTCGACGCGCCCGTCCACACGCTCACCGCGAAACGGTCACCGCGCACGGTAGCGTCCTCGACTCGGCGCACCAGGGCACCGGGCACCTCTTTGGGGTAGCCCGCCCCGGTGAATCCACTCATGCCGACGTTGTCGCCGGGTCGGATGAATTGGGCCGCGTCGTCGGGCGTCATCACCCGCTGGGCGATCGAGGCACTGTGAATTCGAGACTCGTCCGCTACGGTCACGTGAAGAGACTAACCCTGCGCGCCCGAGCCACTTTTGTGGAGGGGTGCTAGGGGCGAATCGGTCACGACAGACGAGACCCTCGATTCTCGGACGCTATCGAGACACCGCCGCAGTCGTGGCTGGTGGACAGAGCGGCGACGGCTGCACCGGGGGCGTCGAGGGGAGCGGCGACCGTCGCCGTCCGAGATACCGCCGCGTTCCTCCAGCACATCGCGCCCCACGACGAGTTCGGCCCCACCCTCGGCGCACGCGATGACGATGGGGTCGCGGAGCGCTCGAGTCGCTGCTCATGACAGTACCGATCCACCGAACGGGCTCCCGGACTCACTCTGATCGACGCGAGGATAGGGCTGCCCACCATGCGTCGGATCGACCAGACTGCGTTCACCGCCGGTGTCGCGCACCGACCACGGGCTACCCGACCTTCGCACCACCTGCACTCGCGTCACGCGCACGGACGGCGACGCCCGCGTGCGGCGACCACGCCCGCGGACGTCGAACACGAGAAACGCCACCGCCGACCGTTACGCTGAACGTCGGTGCCCGAGCGCACATCGCTCGCGCTCCCGAGACCCGCGCCGCCCCACTCTTGACGACACCTCGTTTCACCTCTATACCTAACGGTAAGGTTTATCGAAGTGTCTGGCGGCGCGGCGACGCGGCGACTCGAACTCGCGCAAGGGGGATCCGATCGTTCGACGACCTGAAACCGTGACGCGGTGCAGCGCCGAGAAGTCGGGGGCGGCCGGGCTAGTCACCGCACCATCCATCAACGACGCCACCGGGTCGACGTTGACCGTGCGCGGCCGCGCGGCGTTCCCATGAGGCGAGACGAGGGATCGCGACGCGGCTATCGCACCGCACCCAATGAGTTCGCCCGAGCGCTCTTCGCGCCGCTCTGCGCGCGATACGACGCACTGGCCGCAGTGCTCTCCATGGGCCAGGACCGACGATGGCGAACGGCGATGGTCGATCGGGTCGTCGGGTCCAACCCCGACGTGATCCTTGACGTCGCGTGCGGGCCGTGCGCGGTGACCACGCTTCTCGCCACACGCACGACGGGCCGTATCGTCGGACTGGACCAGAGCGAGGAGATGATCCGCGTAGGTCACGTCAACGTCGAGCGCGCCGGTCTGAGCGAGCGAATCTCGCTGGTGCTCGGCCAAGGCGAGCAACTGCCCTTCGACGACGGAACCTTCGACGCGCTGACCTTCACGTACCTCCTGCGCTACGTCAAGGACCCCGCTGCCACGCTTCGCGAACTCGCCCGGGTCGTCAAACCGGGCGGCCCCATCGCCAGTGTGGAGTTCGCCGTTCCTGACGCGAAGGGCTGGCGAATCGCCTGGTGGCTCTATACCAGGACGGCGCTGCCCGTGGTCGGTTTCATCGCCGGCGGCAAGCCGTGGTGGGGTGTCGGTCGATTCCTTGGCCCGAGCATCACACTGCACTACCGCACGTACTCGGTCGCCTGGACCGTCGCCGCGTGGCGAGCGGCGGGGATCGACGACGTCGAGTGGCGGACGATGAGTCTGGGCGGCGGCATCGTGATGTCGGGCTACCGGGCCGAGTGACGGTGGACGAGAACTCCCCGGCCCGGCCACCGCAGGAGGGTCCCTCCTTCTACGCCCAGCCCGGCTTCCTTCGCCGCACTCCCTTGCGACAGTGGTGGACGGTCCTTCATCCGCCCTATACGGCACTGCACCTCTCACTCGTCACGATCGGCGGCTGCCTGAGCGGACCGGTGAATACGGTGACGTTGGTGGTGACCATAGGTGCCTTCTTCCTCGCCGTCGGCGTGGGTGCGCACGCTCTCGACGAAGTCAATGGCCGACCTCTTGGTACCACGATCCCCCGTTCGCATCTGATCGCTGCGGCCCTGGTCGGACTCGGTGGCGCAGTCACGTTGGGGATTGTGGGGATGTTCGTGGTGAGCCCCTACCTCGGGATCTTCATCGTTGTCGGCGTCGTCATCGCCGTCGGGTACAACCTGGAGTTCTTCGGGGGGTACCTCCACACGCCCGTCGTGCTGATTCTCGGATGGGGAGCCTTCCCAATCCTCACGGCCTACTTCGCCCAGCACGACGCCCTGAGCATCGCATCGCTCGTTGCGGCGCTCTTCGGTGCGCTCATCACGAAGATCCAGCAAGTCCTCTCCACACCGGCTCGCGACCTGCGACGACGAGTCGATTCGGTGGAGGGCGTGCTCGTTCGCTTCGACGGCACGTCCTCACCACTCACCAAGGCGTCACTGCTACAGCCGCTCGAACAGGGGCTGAAGGTCCTCTGCTGGTCCGGCGTGGCGATCGCGCTCAGCCTGGTGCTCCTGCGGATCCACGGATAGCCCGATCGCGGTCGCTACCACGGCGTCCCGCGCGGTCCGCCGCGCGGCCCCGCCGCGTCGCCCACGTGATGACCTCGAGCCCTGACAATGTGTGTCGCCACCCACGAAGATCTCCCCGGTCGGTCGGGCGGTCGGCCGGCCGGCCCGCGGAGAGGCTCGTGGAGAACCTCAGAGATGGCGCCCACAAGCTCCGTTCACTGGGCGGTAGCTCGCCCGTGCCCTTCGATGAGTCGGGGCGATTCCTCCGCGAGCACCCCACCGCGGTCAACCGTCCCGATCGGCTCGTCCGCCGCGACAGCACTATGAATCCCCAGCCGGGACCGCCGACGACGGCGTCTCGAGTGAGCGAGAGTCGGTCCGTGACACCGGCGAAGAGGGACTCGGAAGACCCGAGTCCTTCGTGGCCACCAGCGGGGCTTCACCGTGGCCACTGACAACGGTTTGTGGCGACTGGTGATCAGCGACCGTCGCCACGGCGATCGCCGAGCACCGTTACAGGAGACGAGCGGAATTGAAGGTGATCTCCCCGAGCACGATGCGGCTTTGGACGTCCCTCGCCCCGATCTGTCGCAGGACATCGAGTACGGACTGCAACTCGTCGGTGCTGGCGCTGACAATGCGCAGCTGGTAGTCGAACTCCCCCGTCGTGTGAACCGCGCTCAGCACCTGCACTACGGCGCCGAGGTCCCGCTCAAAGTCCCGACGGTCCACCGACTCCTTCAGCTTGACGTCGGTCAACGAGTGCAGCGAGCGACCGAGCACCGTCAGGTTCAACTCGGCGTGATACCCCGCGATCACGCCGTTCGCTCGCAGGCGCCGCACGCGATCAGCCGTGCTGTTGGAGCTGAGGTGCACCGTCGTCGCCAACTGCTGGTAGCTCAGACGCGCGTCGTCGATCAGCGCCGCCAGCAGCGTCCGATCGATCTCGTCCACTATCGCCATTCTCGCCCCTCACCTCGTTTATCGATGCAATCACTCGTACTAACCCTGATTTTATCGGTAATATAGCACTAGCGTTCAACGAATTCGCGTCATTTGAAGTTTTGTGCCGAATATTCTTGAAACGTGCTTCTCCTCATCCTGCGCCTCGTGAGCGCTCCCGTGGTCATTCTCGCCGCCACCATGGCGCAGCGCCGCTTCGGCCACGCGGTGAGCGGGCTGATCGTCGGCCTGCCGTTGACGAGCGTGCCGCTGCTGTGGCTGGTCGCGCTGGGACACGGGACCCCCTTCGCGGGATCGATGTCGACGGCACTGCTGACGGCGACGAGCGCCCAGGCGGTCCTCATCTGGAGTTACGCGCGCCTCGCCCGCCACTTTTCGCCCCTCGTGGCGGCGACGGGGTCGATCGGCGTCTTCGTGATCGTCGCGCTCCTGACCCAGGCGTTGCACCCCTCGGCCCCCCTGGCCGCACTCCTCGGAGTGGCGAGCTGCGTGCTAGCCCTGCGCGCATGGCCCGCCCTCGACGCGGCCCCGGTCGTCGAGGGCCGCTACCGCATCGGCGTTCGCGTCACCCTCGTGACTCTCTTCACGATCGTCGTCGTCTCGTTCGCCGGATGGATGGGCCCCCAGTTCGCGGGTCTCGTCGCGGCCCTGCCCGCGTTGAGCCTGGTCATGGCGGTTGTCACTCACCGCGAGCTCGGCGCGTCGGCCACCTCACACTTCCTGCGCAGTGTCACGCGCGGCTCGGTCGCCTACGTGATCTCGATGTTGGTGATGACCGAACTGCTTCGCGCCGGACAGTTGACACTGGCCGTGGCCGGCGCCCTCATCGGCGCCCTCGTGGTCCAGGCGACGCTCCACCTGAGCGAGCAGTGGACCGCCGGACCTTTCGCCCGCCGCCTGGCCGCGCGCGGCGAGCCCCACCGCGTCGACGAGCTCGACGGCGTCGGATCCCGCTAGCGGCTCAATCGGCGCCGCCCCGGGCGCGCGCGACGCCGCCGCGTTCGATCGCGGCGTCGATCTCGCCCCCCAGCAGAATGGCCAGACCGGTCAGGTAGAGCCAAAAGATCAAGATCGCCACACCCGCCAACGCGCCGTAGGTGCGCCCGTAGGAGCCCACGGTGGAGGTGTACAGCGAGAAGCCGAGCGACACCAACGCCCACAGCGCGGTCGCCACGACCGTCCCCGTACTGGTCCAGCGCCACCGCACGCGGCGACGGTGCGGCGCCAGGGAGTAGACCAGCGACAGCAGCACGTTGATCAGCCCCAGGGCGATCACCCAGCGCAGTACCGTCCAGCCCACCGCGAAAGCCCCGCCCCCGACGGGCATCGCGTGACGCACGAACGACCCCAGGGCCGGGCCCACGATCACCAGCGCCGACGCGCTCCCGCCCAGCACCGTCGCCGCCGCCAGGAGCGGTAGCGCCACGACGCGCTTCTGGAGAAAGGTGCGATCGGCCGACAGACCGAAGGCCATGTCGAGGCCCTCCTCGAGCATCACCATCCCCGACGTCGCGCTCCACAGGGCCACCACGCACGCCAGCACCGTCGTCCAGAGGTCCGCCGTCGGGTGGCGGCTCGCGTGGGTGAGGGCGGTAGTCAGCACCCGGGCGGCGCCCGCGGGCAGTAGTGCGGACGCGCCCGCGACCAGACGCACGACCGCGTGGCGCGGCACCGCGACCAGGCTCGCGAGCCCGAGCAGGGCGATGACGATCGGGAAGATCGCGAGGAACCACCGGTAGGCGAACGCCCCGGCGGCCACGTTCACGCGGTTGGTCCCGAGCCGAGCGGTCGTCTCTCGGTACAGCGACCACCACCGACGCGTCCGACCGCCGCGCTCGCGCGCCGCCGACGCGAGATCACTCAACGTCGACCGCCGCGCCGACGCCGCGCCGACCGCCCCCCTGCGGCCCGCGCGGCGTCGACGACCATGCTCAATCTAACCACCGACCCCACCCCCGACCTCGTCACCAACCCCACCCCCGACCTCGTCACCGACCTCGTCACCGACCTCGTCACCGACCTCGTCACCGACCCCGCCATCCCGGGCGGCGGCGTCACTACGCTGAACCTGGTCGAGGGAGACCGAT
>JAJZYE010000029.1 GCA_021806055.1 Actinomycetes bacterium
TCGTGCTCGGCGACCAGCTCGACGCACAGTCGGTTCACGTCGTCGTAGTTGCCCTCGACGCCGAGCACCGTCCCGCCGAACACCGCGGCCATCGCGATCTTGGACTTCTCGAGGTCGGATGGGATGATGGTCACGCTCGGCCAACCGATGGCGGCGGCGTGCGCCGCCACCGACGTCGCCAGATTGCCGGTCGAGGCACACGCGGCCGTCGTGAAGCCCAGGCGTCGCGCACTCGACAACGCCACCGAGACCACGCGGTCCTTGAACGACCCGGTGGGGTTGCGCGTGTCGTCCTTCAGCCAGAGCTCGCGCACGCCGAGCACCTCAGCCAGTCGCGAGGCTCGTCGCAACGGGGTCCATCCGGCCCCCAGGTCGACCGGGGACGAACCAGGGTCGGGCAAGAGCGGGGCGTAGCGCCAGATGGACGCTGGCCCGCTCTCGATCACTTCACGCGTGACCACTCCCCGAGCCGACTCGAGGTCGTAGGACACCTCGAGGGGACCGAAGCAGAACTCACAGGCGTAACGCGCCTCCGCAGGGTAGGCGGTTCCACACTCTCGACAGATAAGACCGGTGGCGAAACTCATAACTCCTCTTCATCGATCGGGCTTTGGCACCTGGTGCGACACGACGTGCTCGCACTGGTTGTCGCGACTTCAAAGGGCCCGTCCCTCAGTCGCTCTTGATGACTCGTCCATCATGGCCGACCGGCGGGGCAGGTGTCAAGTGCACCGCGCGCGCCGTAGTGTCCCTCTTATGGTCGATGTCGACGCCCCCTGGACCCTCGATCGCGACGACTTCTCGCGCATCTCGGTTCACGACCGCCGCGGCGCGAGCACCATTGCGGTGATCGTCCCCGCGCGCAACGAAGCGGCCACGATCGGCGCCGTGCTCGACGCCGTCGTCGACGGCGTGGCACCGGTCGACGAGCTGGTCGTGGTGAACGACCACTCCAACGACGACACCACCACCATCGCGCACCACCACGGAGCACGCGTCGTGACGCTGCACGGACCGGGCGGCAAGGGCGAAGCGATGCGGGCGGGACTCGAGGCGACCAGGAGCGAGCTCGTCGTCTTTCTCGACGCCGACGTCGTCAACACCGCACACGACTTCGTCGCGCGCTTGGTGCAACCCCTCCTCGAACGTCCCGACATCCAACTGGTCAAGGGCTACTACGAGCGCCCGCTGCACAACATGCCCACCGGGGGTGGACGCGTCAACGAGTTGGCCGCGCGCCCGATCCTCTCCCTGCTCTACCCGGGCCTCGGCGAGGTACGCCAGCCCCTGGCCGGCGAAACAGCTGGCCGTCGGTCCGCATTCGAGGCAATCGACTTCGAGTCAGCGTACGGTGTCGAAATCGCGCTGCTCATCGATGTCGCCAGCAAGTTCGGGGTCCGCGCCCTCGCCCAGGTCGACCTCGGCGTTCGCCGGCACCGTAACCGGCCCCTCGACGAGCTGCGCCCGATCGCAGTCGACGTTCTGCACGCCGCCCTCGTGCGCTTCGGAGTCGAACTCCCCGACCCTGAGTCCTGACTCAGCCGTTGATGGCGGCGTCCGGTCCCAGGACCACGACGATGTCGTCACCCGCGGCATTCGGCACCGGTACGAGGTGCCCCAACGGCTGTACCGCGCTCTGGGAGACCTTGATCTGTGCGGCTATCTCCAGCGCGGCCCAACGGAATCCCGCGTGGAAGTAGATGACCGTAGCCGCCACCCTCGACGCGTTGAGGGCGGGAAGCACGTCCCAGCCCAGCGTGATCAACTTCTGCGAGTAGTTGCCAGCCAGACCGGTCACCGAAGTGCTGTTCGCCACCTGGACACGCACGCTCGCGCGCGACGGCAGTCGGGCGGCCGTCGTGTGTCTCTTCGCTCGTAGCGTGGTCGTCGTGACCGACGGCGAGGTCGCCGCGCCGGGAGAGCGCAGCATGACGAAGGCACCCGCCACGAACAGCACCAGGATGACCAGCACGACGCCGAGCGACGGTTGGTAGTGCGATCCCTGGGACGGCTCAGTCGGCGGCGAGGTCGGGTCACTCATTGCGCCTAGCCTAGGTCTACGGGCACGTCGTAACTAGGTTGTTTTGCCCGTCTGCCGGTGTGGCGCAGTGGTAGCGCAGGCGATTTGTAATCGTCAGGTCGTGGGTTCGAATCCCTCCACCGGCTCGCCGTCTTGTGCTGATGCGCGAGGTCAGTTCTCCACACGAAAACCCCGAGATGCCCGGGTGATCGAATCGCGTCCTTCACCGCGCCACAACCTCCACACGTCGAGAGTTGACCGCAGACAATCCGCGAACCGACCCCTCGCCGACCGCCCCAACGTTGACGGAACGGTCACCGCGTCGCTGGAGCGCCACCCGCAGAAGACGAGCCACACCTCGGGCTCGCGCGACACTCGTCGCTCGCTGGCGAGCCACCGATCCCATCTGTGTCGTGAACCCGTACACGATCACCTGCGAGTAGCCTCCTCTCACAACCGCCACGGCCAGTCGGGCGACTTGAGCAACGAGTCGCGACGGCAGGGCCGCGGTGCGGGCCGCAAACGGCTCGACCGATCCAAGCATCACGACCGTCGAGTCGGTGCGCCACTGGGCGTAAAGAACCAATGACGACGTGAGCGTCACTGCCTCACCCGCGTGATAGCCCGTTCCAGTGCCCGACGGCGACGTATTCCACCCTGCGAAGCGGTAGCCCGGTCGCCTCACCGGCGTCCGGCCGGGGACCTCCACAGTGGCGCCGCTATAACTCGACACCGTCGCCACTACCCCCCGACCACCGTTGACGCTGAATCGAACGGTCAGGGACGGCAACTTCTTCCACTGGGCGTAGAGGGCGGTCGGCGAGATCGGGGTGAACGCGCTGCCGCCCGATCCGACGAAGTTCCCACCGGTCGGCGCGCTGAACCAGCCCGCGAAGGAGTAGCCGGGAAACGTCGGGGTCGGCAGGGTCACGGGTGTCGAGCCCGTGGTGTAGCTCGCCTGGCTCGTACTCACCACACCGCCGTTCGCCGAGAAGCTCACCGCGACGGTCGCCGGCGTCCACTGGGCGTAGAGGGCGGTCGAGCCGTTCACAAAGTCGTAGGTCGCACCATTCCCATACGAAGTGCCACTTCCGTTCTGCCCAGTAGTCCAACCAGCGAAGTCATAACCTGGATCGGAAAAACTTGGACTCAATGCGGAAATTAGTGTCAGCGGCTCCGACGTGTTGCCTGACTGAACTGACCGAGTGACATCACTGCCCGAACTGTTCTCATAGAACGTCACCGAGTTCTCAATCCACTGTGCGTATAGGTAAAGTGGTGCAGCAAATGAGTACAGAGCACCGTCAAGGTACGTTGTTCCGCTTCCATTCGACTGTGTATTCCAACTAGTAAATGTGTATCCAGGATTACTGAACAGTGGAGATAAGTTCGAAAATAGCGTTAGATCGGTTGGGGCTGACTCTGACTGGAAAGTACCTACCGTATCATTTGCATTGTCATTTTCTGAGAATGTTACCGCTTCCACCGCTGCTCCCGCTATCAATGGAAATGCGTTTGCGGCTATTACTACAATGATAATTAGGACTAGTAGTCTACGGAATAGGTAGAACCAATTATCTGACGCATGACCAACGTTACGCACTACAATCCCCCCACCTCAATAAGTATGATTATTCAACAAAGCACGACTAAAGTAGGCAGGATCTTCCGCTAACTGCAAGGAATACGAAGCACAAGCAACTTGCCCTAAGCGCGCTGTCTAATGGACCAATGCTGCACTAATACACATCACTGTGCATGAATATTAGTCTTCACATATGTAAGTATGTGGTACGTTAGTTTTCCCGTAAAAGTTGCCGTATAGGTGCCACTTTCAATTTAGACGTACTGATCGTTATCACAACTGTCGTCTCAATTGACGACCAGTTGAGCCCAAACAAATATTGTTTCGGGCGAGGGAGTACTCGTCCACGCACGTATGTGCGCGTGAGGACGCTACCGACCGGAGTGCAGCGCTCGCTGCCGGGCAACCTCGAATGCGGCGATGGAAACAGCGACACCCGCATTCAGCGAACTGATGTGGCCTCTCTGGGGGATGGCGACGACAACCGAGCATCGCTTTCGCACGAGACTGCTAAGACCCTTCTCCTCGCCCCCTACGACCAGGGCCACCGGTACCGTGCCGAGATCCACGTCGTACAGTGACGAGGCGGACTCGCTGGCCAACCCGACCGTGAAGATGCCCGCCCGATTCATCTGGTCAATCGCGGATGGTATCCCGCCCACGTCGCTGAACGTAAGGTGCTCGATCGCCCCCGCCGCGGTCTTGGTCACCGTCGGTGAAATGCGCGACGCCCGGTGACGCGGCAGGACGACCCCTGTCACCCCCGCACCCTCCACGCTGCGCAACATCGCACCCAAATTCCTCGGGTCGGTGACCCCATCACCGACGAGAAGGAAGGGGTTGTCGACCTCGAGTAGTTCATCCAAGGTCACGGTGGGTATCCGTCGCGCGAGGGCCATGACCCCCTGATGGCCCTCAGTGCGCGCTTCGCGATCCAGGCGGGCCATCGAGACCACCTGGACGGGCACGTGCTGACGCCGAGCCTCACGCTCGATGTCGTCCAGGATGTCCGCCGGGTCCTGCGCATCGGCCAGCAGCACCCGCTGTACCGGACGGCGTTGCGCGCGCAGCAGCTCGAGCACCGCGTGACGACCCTCGACCTGCTCACCGCCGAGGCCGTCGCCCCGCGGGCGCCCCGCGGCCGCTCGCGTCGGTGCTCCCCGACGCGGCGGAGTCGGTGCCGCGGATCGGCTCCCCGGGCGTCTCGAGGGCCGCGGACCGCTCATGTTCGCTCCTCCACCAGTGCCACAGCCAGCGCACCGATCCCCTCGACGCGCCCGAGAGCCCCCAGGCCTTCGGCCGTCGTCGCCTTGACCGACACCGGCGCACCGACTGCGACGGAGAGCGCCTCACTCATCGCGTCCATGAAGGGGCTCAGGCGCGGCTTCTCCGCGATGATCGTCACGTCGGCCGAGACCGCTCGCCATCCCGCCTCGTGCACCAGCGACACCGTCGAGGCAAGGAGGCGCGAGGACGCGATACCCGCCGTGGCGGAATCGCCATCGGGGAACTGTCGTCCCAGGTCTCCGAGGCTCGCCGCTCCCAGTAGTGCGTCACAGAGCGCGTGCGTCGCCACGTCAGCGTCAGAGTGACCCTGGAGGCCAGGTTCGCCCGGGATCCGCACCAGACCGAGCCACAGCTCGCGCTGCGGGTCGTCACTGCGGCGATGCACGTCGACGCCCTGCCCGATCCTCATACGACGCCTCCCGCGCGGTGCGCCGCGCGAAGGTCCTCCGGCCGCGTGATCTTGACGTTGGCCTCGTCGCCGGGCACCACCACGACGCGCCCGCCGAGTCGCTCGACCAAGGCCGCATCGTCGGTGGCGCGACCGCCCGCCCCGTGAGCCCGCACCAGCGCCGTATAGCGAAAGGCCTGTGGCGTCTGCACGGTCACGAGCTCATCGCGTGCCTCGGTCGCTCGCACCACCGTCACCGCACCCTCGACGCTCACTCGCTTCACCGTGTCGGTGATGGACAGTCCCGGCACCGCCGCGTCCGCGCCGGCCTCGACGGCGGCGACGACCGACTCGAAGAGCGTCCGGCTCGCCCAGGGACGAGCCGCATCGTGCACGACCACGATGTCCACCTCTTCCATGGCCCCGAGCCCGGCGCGCACCGACTCGCTTCGCGTCACGCCACCCGTCACCACCAGGTCCGCCCCCTCGCCGTCGCCAGCGTAGGAGTCAGGAACGACGAGCACCACCAGTTGCGCCACCGAACGCGCGACACGCACGCTGTGCGCCGACACCGTGGCCCCGTCGAGGGGCGCGAACTGTTTGGGACCACCGAAGCGCTCCCCCCGGCCGCCGGCCACGACGACGGCGGCCACGTGCACGGCTAGGGGAGCACCGAGGCGAGCTTCTGCTCCGCCGCCTCGGTGTCGACGTTGAGCGCGAAGGTCAACTCCGACACCAGGATCTGGCGAGCACGCGTCAACATACGCTTCTCACCAGCGGACAGGCCCTTGTCCTTGTCACGAATGGAGAGGTTGCGCACGACCTCGGCGACCTGATAGATGTCGCCCGACCGCAGCTTCTCGGAGTGGTTCTTGAAGCGCCGCGACCAGTTGGTCGGCATTCGCGCCTCCTTCTTACGCAGCACCGCGAACACCTCCTCCACCTCCTCGTCGTTGATCACGTCGCGCAACCCTACCGACTCGGCGTTGGCGACCGGGACCATGAGTACCAAGTCGGTGTAGGCCACCTTGAGCTTCAGGTAGTCCTGCTTCACGTCAAAGGCCGTCATCTTCTCAATCTTTTCGACGGTGCACGCCCCGTGATGGGGGTACACGAGACGATCACCTTTTTTGTACTTGCGAGCGGCCATGCAGTCGAATCTCCTCTGCTCCGGAGCGTTCCGGGGGACTAAACATTCTACCAGATTTTGCTCATTTCGAAGCGTTCCGGGCCGCCTCGATGGCCTCGATCAGGGACCCGCATCGCACGACCTCGATGTCGGCCACCTCCTCGAGGTCGCCCTCGGCCGGCGCGATCACCAGGGTCGCGCCGACGCGACGCGCCTCGCGCACCCGGCGGGTGAGGCCCACAACGGCGCGTAGTTCGCCCGCCAGTCCCACCTCGCCGACCACGACGAGCGACCGCGACACGGCGAAGCCCGCGACGACCGACGCCACCGCGAGGGCCAGCGCCGCGTCGACGCCGGGCTCGGTGGCCGCCAGACCTCCCGCGGTGCTCGCGAACACGTCCAGGCTCCCGGTCGCCACGGCGCACCGCGCGTCGAGAACCGCGAGGAGCAGCGAAAGACGCTGGGAGGACACCAGGTGGGCCACGCGACGCGCCGTGCCGGTTGGTGCGGCCACGAGCGCCTGCACCTCGACGACGAACGAGCGCGAACCGTCGAGGGTCACCGTCCCGACGACACCGGGCACCTCGAACGCGGCGCGGCGCGCGAACGAGTCGTCGAGCGGCTCGCGCAGCCCGCCCGCCACCATCTCCAACAGGCCCACCTCATCGGTGGGCCCGAAACGGTGCTTGAGGGCGCGCAGGAGACGAAGAGAACCGTGGCGATCCCCCTCGACTCGGACCACGGTGTCCACGAGATGCTCGAGCGCCCGGGGACCCGCGAGCTCGCCGTCCTTGGTCACGTGACCCACGAGGATCAGGGCGACCCCGCTGGACTTGGCCACACGGCACAGCCGATCCGCGGCCTGGCGCACCTGGGGAACGGAACCCGGCGCCGTCGTCAGCCCGCCGTCACTCAGCGCCGAGACCGAGTCCACGACCGCGACACGCGGGTGGTGGCCCAGGGCCGCCACGGCCTCGTCGACGTCGGTCGTGGCGACGAGCCCGAGCCCGGTCGGCACCGGTCCCAGGCGCCGCGCCCGGCGGGCCACCTGGGTGGCGGACTCCTCGCTGGCGATCAGCAGCGCGCCGTGGCCGGCGGCGGCGACCGCGCACAACACGCTCAAGGCCAGGGTCGACTTGCCCACGCCGGGCTCGCCGAACAGCAGGGTCGTCGAGCCGGCCACCAGGCCGCCACCCAGCACGCGATCGAACTCACCCACACCGCTGGGCGTCGGGGGATCCGCGGACACGTCCACGTCGCGCAACTCCTCGAGCGTCAGACCGGCCCGCGCGGCGCGCACGACCTCCAGCGAGTTCCACTCGCCGCAGCCCGCGCACCGCCCCGCCCACCGCAACGCGGTCGTCCCGCAGGATCGACAGACGTGCACGTCCTTGCTCTTCACGTCGGCCACCCTAGGCGGCCACTGTGTCACCGGTTCGGCGTCAGGTCCTCGAAGTCCACCGACGGCGGGAGACCTTCGACCCCCTCGAAAGTGAGGTATGTGCCGTCGTCACCCTCCGCGGTATCCACCACGATGGTCTGACCGACCCGGAACTCCTTGAAGAGAATCTTCTCGCTGAGCACGTCCTCCACGTACTGCTGGATGGCCCGGCGCAGTGGCCGCGCCCCGAGCTCGGGGTCGTACCCCTTCTCCGCGAGGTAGTTCTGCGCGCTCACCGACAGCTCCAGGCCGAGCCCCTGCACCGCCAGCTGCTCGCGCAGCCGCGAGACGAACAGGTCGGCGATCAAGATGACCTCCTCGCGCGTCAGCTCGTGGAACACGATCGTGTCGTCGATGCGGTTCAGGAACTCCGGGCGGAAGTGCGCCTTCAGCGCCTGGTTGACCTTCTCCTTCATGCGCTCGTGGGTCAGCACGTCCGAGCCCTTCCCGAAACCGATCGCCGCACGACGCAGGTCCGCCGTGCCGAGGTTCGAGGTCATGATCAAGATGGTGTTCTTGAAGTCGACCGCGCGACCCTGGGCGTCGGTGAGACGGCCGTCCTCGAGGATCTGCAGCAGCGTGTTGAACACGTCGGGGTGGGCCTTCTCCACCTCGTCGAAGAGGACCACGGAGAAAGGCTTGCGGCGCACCGCCTCGGTCAACTGGCCGCCCTCGTCGTAGCCGACGTAGCCGGGGGGCGAGCCCACCAGACGACTCACCGAGTGCTTCTCCATGTACTCACT
>JAJZYE010000030.1 GCA_021806055.1 Actinomycetes bacterium
GTGTCATGGGAACAGTTTCCCATGTCTAGCACGACTATTAGTGTATTACCGAAAGGTCTTTAGGGGCACCTCGCGACGACTCATCGTCCCTGTCCAAGCCGCACACGTCGCGATGGAGATTCATTCGCACCGTGTGGTGGAGCCTTCCACGCCTCGACGAGGTCGGTGGCAAGGATTGGGCAGCGCGGGCGTGTACCGTGGCAGACACGGGCAGTCGAGTACCACATTGGGTGGAGGCATCATGAAGAACGCGAAGATCGTCCTGACGGTGGTGGGCGTGATCGTGCTCATTCTGCTCGTCTTATCGGTGATCGGATGGATCGTCTCGACCTTGCGCGTACTCGTGTACCTGGCGGTGCTGGCTCTGATCATCGTGGGAGTCTGGCGCGTGACGCACCGTCGGCCTCGCTCACACCAGTAAGATCACTGGTCCTGGCGGCGTGGCCGAGTGGTTAGGCAGGGGCCTGCAAAGCCCCGTACTCCGGTTCGAATCCGGACGCCGCCTCCAATAGATTTGCTGCAAGCCCGAGAGCCTTCCCGCTTCGGTGTCGTTGTTGACGGTGGCGTGAGATCGCTGAAAGCGTCCCTCCGGTCGTTTCGCGGGTCCCAAAGTCGGGTGTCCGACCACGAGGCGCTGCAGGTAGCCAACGATGGTTATCTCGTATCGGCGACTCCGTGCGCGTCCAACTCGTTCGGTCGGCGTCTCTGACATCACCGCCGACCGGATCAGGCGATGGTGACGCCGCGGCGAGTCCCCGTACGGGCTACCCGAGAGTTAGGGCCTCGACGTGACGCGCGAGGGCGTCGCGGCTCGAGGATCGCCGCGTCGCGCGAGTGGGTGCGGGGAGGAGCCGTGCCATACTGGACTTCCATGGCTGACCCCACCACTCTCGGACCGGCCTCCGACGACGATTTCGACTTGCGATTCTTCGGCGAGGGATTCCCGGCAGGTCTGCCGACCTTCGCCGCGGACGTCGAGCCCCACCTGCGCAACCGACGCCTCGTTAACAGCCCGACGCAGTTGCTCGAGTTACAGACGCTGATGGAGTTCAAGGCGAGCCACGGTCGCTGGCGCATCGCGCGCGATCTCGTGGGGATGGTTCGTCGGGGTCACGGCACCGAGCTCGACGAGTCCTATCAGGACAAGTTGCGCCGCGAGACGAAGCGAGGCAAGTCGGAGTCCTCGACCTACGGCACGGCGACGGTGCGTGGCCGCCCGGTCGTTCTCTACGCGATGAACTGGGACTTCTTCGCCGGATCGCTCGGCGTTGTCTCGGGCGAGAAGTTTCAGGCTGCGGCGGATCTAGCGGTGGCCAAGCGGTTGCCCTTCGTCACCGTCTACGCCTCGAGCGGCGTACGCCAACACGAGAACTTCGCCGGCCTGACCCAGATGACGCGGATGGTCGAGGCGATTCGGTTTTACAAGGAGAAGGTCAACCTCCCACAGGTCGCCGTACTGCTCGGCAACGTCTGGGGTGGGGTGTCGGCGAGTGCGGTGCCCAACGCGGACCTGATCCTCGCGACGTCCGGCACCAACTTCGGCTTCGCGGGACCGAACGTGATCGAGGCCTTCGAGGGGGCGAGCGTCCCCATTCACTCCCAGAGTGCGGAGGCGAACCTGCTGGACCGCAACATCGACGTCGTCCTGCCCGACGTCGATGAGGTCGTCTGGTATCTGGGTGAGTTGCTTGGCGCGACCGCGCGTCCCGCCAAGGGGCAGGAGCTGACCGCCGAGACCTTGCCGATGATCCGCAACGTCAGCGTCGAGGGGCAGCGACGCGTGTTCACCTTCGGCCCCGACGGCATCCACGGGCCGCGCTTCAGCGAGGTCGCGGGTTCGCTCGCCGTGGAGCCGCCACCGTCGCGCGTCGAGCGCACGACGAATCTGGCTGACGCGCTCATGAACCAGTACCAGGACCTGATGTCCGACGCCAACCGGCTCGACCTCGAGTTCATCATTCGCTACGGCTTCACCAACGCGATCGCGGTGTACAACAGCATTCACGAGGGTGACGTGCGCCGCTACCCGGCGATCGTGGGTGCCTTCGCCAAGGTCAAGGAGCAGCCGTTCGTCGTCGTGGGCACGCAACCGTCGTACCAGCGCCTCGGCGACCATGTCATCAAGCGGCCGGCGAACCCCGGGCCCGAGGACTTCGCCTTCATGGAGCGCATCTTGGACATGGGTGAGCGCCTCGGGCTGCCGGCGTTGTTCGTCACCGACACCCTGGGGGCCAAGCCGACCCTCGAGAGCGAGCGACGCGGCCAGTCGCGCGCGATCGCGCAGTCGATCCTCAGCGGGATCAGTTACCGTCACCCCGTGCTCTCACTGGTCACCGGGGCGCTCGGCAGCGGTGGGGGCCTGGCGACGACCCCGATGGCCGATCACGTCATGATGCTCGAGAAGGCGATGGCCTACGTGGCGGAGCCGCGATCTGCCGCCTCCATTCTCTACCGGACGGCGAACCCGACGCGTGAGCAGATCCGTACCACACTCGCCACGATGCGCTCGACGGCCAAGGATCAGCTCGAGCTGGGCCTCATCGACGAGGTGATCCCGGAGGACGTTAATCCCTTCACCACCGTGGAGAGCGTGAGTCGGTCGATCATGCGGTCCTACATCGAGTTGGCGGGCCTCTCCGATCGTCGTCTGGCGGCGCGACGCCGAGAGCGGATCCGCGCCCTACGGGCCTTCGAGATCATCCAGGAGTGAGGGGTCGTCCGCCTAGGGTGGGATGATCGGAACCAGGCTCACGCGACGACGATTGAGCGCCAGAGTGCGCCGGGCCGCCACGGTCATTGTGGCCGGCGTGACCCTCTACGTCGTCTTGCCGGCGACTGTCCACGTGGTGGCCGCGTGGCCACGCCTGGCGAGCCTGCAGCTCTGGTGGCTGGCCGTCGCCATCGCGTCGCAGGTCGTGAGCTTCACGTGCACCCTCGCTCTGCTGCGCGTCGTGCTGCACCGGCCCAGCTGGTTCGCGGTGGTCACCGCCGGCTTGGCGGGCAACGCCGTGACCAATACCTTGCCCGGTGGTGACGCCGTCGGGGCGGGTGTGCAGTATCGCATGCTGTCACGCGCCGGCGTGCGACCCGCTGAGGCGGCGGGGGGACTCGCGGCCTCGGCCATCATCGGCGTGGCGGGACTGTTCATCCTTCCGGTCTTCGCGCTACCCGCCATCGTCGGGGGCAGCGTGAACTCGGGGCTCGAGCACGCCGCGATTCTCGGTCTGGTCGGATTCGTGCTGATCGTGGCGTTGAGCGTGGTTCTCCTGGTCAGTGATCGGGCATTGGCGATCCTCGCGCGGGCCCTGCAGTGGCTGGTCCATCTGGTGCGCCGGCGCGTGCCGCGCGGTGACCTGGTCGCTCGCTCGTTGGCGCAGCGCGACGAGTTGCGCGCTGACCTCGGGCGAAGCTGGTGGCGGGCGGTACTGCTGATCGGAGGACGGATCGGCTTCGACTACGGCAGCCTCCTCGCCGCGCTGCGCGCGACGGGCGACCGGGCGAACCCGTCCCTGGTGCTGTTGGCCTACGCCGCGACCGCCGTAGTGGCCCTCGTACCGTTGACGCCCGGGGGCATCGGGATCGTCGAGGCGAGCCTTAGCGGGTTGCTCGTCCTCGCGGGGGTGCCCGCAGCCCGCGCGGTGCTGGCCACCCTGGCCTACCGGGTGGGCTCGTATTGGCTGCCCATCGGGGCGGGGGGTGTGGCCTACGCGTCGTTTCGGCGGCGCTACGGCTCGGTGGGTGAGGAGACCACGTCGGACGGTGCGGCGCCCTCGACGTGATGAGGTGCGTGCGACGCCAGCGCTAGCGTGAGCGCTCGAGGAAGGAAGTGGGCCGGTCGTGACTGTGGGTGACGTCGAGGGCGAGGGGACGAGCGGCACCTCGCGCCGGGCGCGTGTGCTGCGCCGTGCGGACGCGAGCAACGTGCCGCTGCGTACGATTCTCGTGTCGGTGTTCACCGTGGCCGGCGTCTACCTGGCCGGTCTGGTTCTGTACCGGCTGCGTGACCTGCTCTTGCTGATGCTGGTGGGGGGCTTCCTCGCGCTGATCCTCAACCCGCTGGTCGTGGCGTTGCAGCGACTCGGAATCCGACGCCGGGGACTGGCGGTCACCGTGGTCGGTGCGGCGACGCTCGCCGTCTTCGTCGGGTTGGCCTTCGGCTTCGGGTACCCGTTGGTCAACGCGCTGACGCATCTCTCCCAGACCCTGCCGAACTACGTGCGCCACGCCCAGCACGGGACCGGATGGATTGGCCACCTGATCCGCCGCTACCACGTCGAGACGTGGGTGTCCAAGAACTCCGCGAAGCTGATCTCCCTGGCCCAAGGCTTGAGCAAGCCGGCCCTGGCGCTCGGCCGCGGCGCGGTGTCGGTGCTGCTGGCCATGCTGCTGATCTTCACTTTCGTGCTGCTGCTGTTGATCGAGGGTCCGGTACTGCGCCTCGCGGTGCTGAACTGGGTGTCGCCCGAGCGCGCGCAGCGCCTGGTGCGCGTCAGCACGCAGGTCAGCCGCTCGGCGGCTGGCTACGTGCTCGGCAACCTGGTGACGTCGATCATCGCCGGCGTGGTCGTCTTCGTCACGCTGCTCGCCCTCGGCGTTCCCTTCGCGCTGCTGTGGGGACTGTGGGTTGCCCTGGTGGACTTCCTGCCGACGATCGGCGGTGCGCTCGCCGGGATCCCGACGGTGCTCTTCGCCTTCGGGCACTCCGTGACGGCGGGGCTGGTGACCCTCGTGGTCTTCCTGGTCTACACCCAGCTGGAGAATCACCTGCTGAATCCGCTCATCATGAGCCGGACCGTGCGGCTGAATCCGCTCAGCGTCTTTGTCGCGGTGCTGATCGGCGCGGAGGTGGGTTCGTGGGTGGGGGGACTCTTCGGAGGTTTCGTCGGCGTGCTGCTGGCCGTGCCGCTCGCCGCCTCCCTCCAGGCGGTCCTGCACGAGGTGGGTGGGCTCGCACCCCGGTCGGGTGCGGCGCCACCGTCGTGACCACTAGGGACGTTCGTCCCTAGTGGTGGCGGGTCGCACCTGGCGTCACGGGTGTAGTGCGGGTACGTGGACGGCTTCGTCGATCGTGGCGACGCGGGACGCCAGTTGGCGGCGCGGCTGGCGTCGTGGCGTGGGCGCGGCGTGGTCGTCGCCGCGCTGCCTCGCGGGGGTGTGCCGGTCGCCTACGACGTCGCGCTGTCCCTCGGGGTCCCCCTCGAGATACTGGTCGTGCGTAAGATCGGCGTTCCCCACCAGCCCGAGGTGGCGATGGGAGCGGTGGGCGAGGACGGTGTCGTCCTGGTCAATCACGATGTGGTGCGCGCGCTCGGAGTGGACCGCGAGCGATTCGACGAGGCGCAGAGCCACGCGCGCGATGAGCTGGAGCGGCGGGTGGAGCTCTATCGGGGCGGCCGCCCCCCGGCCGACCTGCGCGGGCGTACCGTGCTGCTGGTCGACGACGGCGTCGCCACCGGGGCGAGTGCTCGCGTGGCCGCTCGCGTGGCGCGCGCGCGAGGCGCCACGTCGGTCGTTCTCGCGACACCCGTCGTGGCGGGCGACGCGGTGGCGTCGCTGCGCGAGGATGTCGACGAGGTGATCGCGACGATCGTCGCGCGGGGCACCTTCGCGGTGGGGCAGTGGTACCAGCAGTTCGACCAGGTCACCGATGAGGAGGTCCTCGACGACCTGGGACGCGCGGCGCGGCGCTTCGTCTCGCTCGACGACGAGGCGCCCTGGACGGGCGCGAGAGAGAGAGAGTGGACATCCCTACGTCGTCCGTGCGCCTCGCGGGCGACTTGAGCGTTCCCGAGGGCGCAGGTACGTTGGTCCTGGTCGCGCGCGTCGGCGGGGGCCACGAGACATCACGTGACTTGCAGGTGACCGAGTTCCTAAGCCGACGAGGTCACGCCACGCTGTTGCTCGACCTGCTCGTCGAGGGGGAGGCGGGTGATCGGGCCGCCGTGGACGGGGGCCTCCTGGCGCAGCGGCTCGGCGAGGCGACGGCGTGGGTCGCGCACCGGATGGGTGACGACGTTACGCTGGGTTACCTCGGCTCGGGTGCCGCCGCCGCGGCGGCCCTGCGCGCGGCCGCGGCGGCTCCGCCACCCGTGGCCGCCGTGGTGTCGCTCGGGGGGCGGGTCGACCTCGTGGACGACGACGCGGTGGCGCGGCTGGTCGTGCCCACGCTCGTGATCGTGGGCGGTGACGACCCGTTCGCGGTGACCCTGGCCTCGGCGCTGCGTGGCCGTCTGATCTGCGAGAACCGTCTGGTGATCGTGCCCGGCGCGACCCATCAGTTCAGCGAGCTGGGCGTGATGGAGCAGGCGACCCACCTCGCGGCTGACTGGTTTGACGTCCATCTGGCTCGTCCGCGGCGCGTTCGCGCGCGTGACATCACCGGGGAGGCGCGATGACGTCGATGACCACGCAGAGTGTGCGCGAGTCGGACCTGGTGCCCCTGACGGATGCGCCGCACGATCTCGACGCCCTCGTGGCGTGGATCGGGGATCGGTCGATCGTGTTGCTGGGCGAGGCCAGCCACGGCAGCCACGAGTTCTACGCGACCCGAGCCCGTCTGACCCAGCGCCTGGTCCAGGAGAAGGGCTTCGTGGCGGTGGCGGTGGAGGCGGACTGGCCCGACGCGTACCGCGTGAACCGGTTCGTGATGGGGGGAGACCGCGACCACGATGCGGTGGCGTCCCTGTCGGACTTCCGGCGCTTTCCGGCGTGGATGTGGCGTAACGGCGACGTGGTTGACTTCGTGACGTGGTTACGGTCGCACAATGACCGCACCACGGACCCGGCGCGACGAGTGCGCTTTTACGGGCTTGATCTGTACTCCCTGCGCGCCTCCATGGAGGCGGTGGTGTCCTACCTGGACTCGGTGGAGCCCGAGGCGGCCCGACTCGCGCGCGCGCACTACTCCTGCTTCGACCTCATTGGTCGCGAGGGGGCCGCCTACGGCCACGCGGTCACGCGGGGTCTGGCCCCGTCGTGCGAGGACGAAGTGGTGGCGGAACTTCTCGACTTGCGTCGACGCGCGACCTCACTGGTGGTGCAGGACGGCGTAGTCGCCGAGGACGAGTTCTTCTTCGCCGAGCAGAACGCCCTCGTGGTACGTGACGCGGAGCGCTACTACCGAGCGATGTACCAGGGCCGGGTCTCGTCGTGGAACCTGCGCGACGAGCACATGACGCGCACGTTGCGTGATCTGGTGGCGCACCTCGAACGGGTGGTCGGTTCAGCGAAGGTGGTGGTGTGGGAGCATAACTCGCACGTGGGCGACGCGCGCGCCACCGAGCTGGGGCGCGCGGGCGAGTGGAATGTCGGTCAGCTGGTACGCGCCACGTGGGGTCAGGAGTGCTTCAGCGTGGGTTTCACGACCGATCACGGCCGGGTGAGCGCCGCGTCGGATTGGGGTGGCCCCGTCGAGCGCAAGCACGTACGTCCCGGGCTCGCGGGGAGCGTGGAATCCCTCCTGCACGACGCGCCCGTGGACGACTTCGTCGTGCGCCTCGGGCGCGACGCGCCGCCCGCGCTTCGCGCGACGCGGCTCGAGCGCGCGATCGGAGTGATCTACCGGCCGGAGACCGAGCGGCCGAGTCACTGGTTCCACCCCGAGGTCGCGCCGCCGTTCGACGCCCTGACCCATCCCGACCAGACCTCGGCGGTGCGACCCCTAGAGCGCACGCTGCTGTGGGAGCAGGGTGAGCCCCCCGAGACCTTCCCGTCGGGGCTCTAGAACGCGGGTGTCGGATGGCTCGCCCGGCGCCGGCGCCGGGCCGTGGCGTCGGCCAGCACCGACGGGCTCCACCCGGCGTCCTCGGGGTTCACGTTCGTACCCGGTGCCACCAGTTCGTCGATTCGGTCGAGCACCACGTCGTCGAGGTAGACGTCGGGGGCCCCGAGTTGCGTCTCGAGCTGTTCCATGGTTCGCGGGCCAATGATGGCGGCACTGATGGCCGGGTGCTCAAGTACGAAGGCGAGAGCCAGCTCGATAAGGGTCAGTCCGGCGTCGTCGGCGAGTTGGGACAGGGCGCTGACGATCTCGAGCTTGCGCTGGTTGGCGGGCCGCGTGAGGTCGTAGCGGCCCGGGATCCGCTCGGCGCGGTGGCTCTGGTTGTCCCGTCCGGCACCGAAGCGGCCGGAGAGCCAGCCTCCGGCGAGTGGGCTCCAGGGGATCACGCCCAGGCCGTAGGTGGAGGCGACGGGCAGCACGTCACGCTCGATGCCGCGAACCAGTATCGAGTAGGGAGGCTGCTCGGTCATGAATCGCTCGCGCCCTCGTCGTTCGGCTACCCACTGGGCGGCCACGATCTGCTCGGCCGGGAAGGTGGAGCTGCCGAAGGCGCGGATCTTGCCGGCGTGCACGAGGTCGCTCAATGCGCCGAGGGTCTCGTCAACGTCGGTCAACTCGTCCGGCCGGTGGATCTGGTAGAGATCGAGGTAGTCGGTGCCCAGCCGGCGCAGACTGTGGTCGACGGCCGCCATGATCCAGCGACGGGAGTTGCCACGGGCGGCGGGGTCGTCGCCCATCGCGCCGTGGACCTTCGTGGCGACGACGACGCGCGAACGGTCCACCTGCGCCAGAGCCTTTCCCA
>JAJZYE010000031.1 GCA_021806055.1 Actinomycetes bacterium
ATGGACGACGAGGCGGACGAGCGCCCGCGTCCCGCTCGCGAGGCCGGGTCGCGCGGGCGTGAGCGTGACAGCTCGCGTGACAGCTCGCGTGACAGCTCGCGCGACAGCTCGCGCGACAGCTCGCGCGACAGCTCGCGCCGTGCGGCCCCGGTGTCGGCCTTCGAGGCCGCCTTCGAGGCGGAACTGGCCGGTGACCTCGGAGACCTCGGCCCGGCGAGTCCGTCGCTGGTCGAGGGGGAGAGCTCGAACCGTCGGGGTTCGCGTCCGCGTCGTCGCTAGTCGATCGTAGGCGTCGGGGTGGCCGGAGTGGTCAGTCGTTGCGGCTGGTCACGCCGGCCACCCCGTGCCGTTTCGTAGGGTGGAGCCCGTGACCGCGCAGCCCGACCACGCGAAGTGGTGGCGACCGATGGCGGTCTCGGACCGTCGGGCCGTCGTGGCGATGGTCGTCATCCCGATCCTCTTGTTCGGGGTTCCGGCTCTCTTTGGCCATCCCGCGATCGCCCAAGACAACCTGATCCAGAACTTCCCGCTGCGGGTTCTGAGTGGTCAGCAGATGGCCAGTGGGCACTTGCCGCTGCTGAACCCGCTCGCGGACTCCGGGACGCCGCTGCTGGGCGGGATGAACGCTGGATCGTTCTTTCCGCTCACGTTCCTCTTCATCTTCCTACCCGCGGTGCTGGCGTGGGTCATCAACCTGGTGGCGGTCTACGCCGGTGCGGCGCTGGGAATGTACGCCCTGCTGCGCTGGCATTCGCGACGCGCGAGCGTCGCCCTGGTGGGGGCGTTGGTCTTCACCTACAGCGGCGCCATGATCGGCCAGATGGTGCACCTCGGAGTGGTGCAGGGATTCGCACTGCTCCCCTGGGCGATACTGGTACTCCTGTCGAGCGCGGCGCGGGCGCGGTCGTTGGACGCCGTCGCGACCTGGCGTGCGCGGGTGCGGCTCTTCGCGCCGACGGTGCTCGCGATGGCCGGACTATGGGCGCTGGCGACGCTGTCGGGTGAGCCTCGCGCGATCGCCGAGCTCCAACTTCTCATCCTGGTGGTGGGACCGGCCGTGCTGGTGCTATCCACGCCGTGGCGACCGCAGACCTGGCGACAGCGCGCGGAGTTTGTCGCCTCGGTGTCGGTGGGCGTGCTGTGGGGCGTGCTGATCGGCCTCGCTCAGCTCCTGCCCGGCTCTTCGTTCATCAATGTGTCGCAGCGTACGGGGCTGACCTACGCGTTCTTCGGGTCGGGGTCACTGGCGCTGCGTTCGAGCCTGCTGTGGTTCATCCCCGACCTCGTGGGGGGCAATGGGGTCGCGCACCAACCGCGCTACTACGTGAGTTACAACCTCGCCGAGGTCACCGGCTACGTGGGCGTGGTGGCCCTGGTGGCCGTGGCGGCGTACCTGGCGGGCGTGACGCGGCGGGGTTGGCGGGGCTCGTCGCGTGACGCCACCCTCTACGTGGTCATCCTCGTAGTGGGACTCTTCGCGACGTGGGGTTACTACACCCCGCTCGGCCACGTCTTTCGCCAGATCCCACTCTTCGCCAGCACGCGACTGCAGAGTCGCAACGTCATTCTGGTGGACCTCGCGCTGTGTGTCTTCCTGGCGTGGTGGCTCGAGCGCGTGGTCGATCGTGATCACGCGGGCGCCTCGCTCCTCGGATGGCGCCGCTGGGTGAGCGCCGCGCCGGCCCTGGCGACGGCCACGCTGGCGGTGGTCGCCCTCGTCGCCGGCCCGGCCCTGGCCCGCTTCATGAGTGCCTCGCCGGCCCACGCTCAACTGGCCGAGGACCAGCGTCCGACTCTCGTCATCCACCTGGTCGTGGCCCTGGTGATCACGGCGCTGGTCGTCGGTGCGGTGCGGTGGCGTCGGCTGTGGGGCGCACTGGTGGTGGTCTGCGCCCTCGACGTGCTCGTGTTCCTCGTCTTCTGTGCGGTGGGATTCGTGTCCGGTAACACGCCGGTGATGCCGTCGCGGGCGAACGCGGTGGCGCACCTGGGCGCGACCGGGCGCTTCGCGCTGGTGGATGGTTCGGGTCGCAACGGTGACATCTTCGAGAGCCTCGGCCTGCCCAACATGAACGTCTTCACCGGACTGCCCAGCGTGCAGGGCTACGGCTCGCTCATCGACGCGTACTACGGCGACGTGACCCAGACGCACCCGCTCTTCAACATCGACGTGTGCCGCCTCGCGAGCGGCACCTTCGCGCAGTTGCGCCTGGCGTCCCTGGCCGTCGCGGCACCTCAGCTGACCGTCCCGGTGCACTCCGACGCACCACCGCGGCTCCTGTGCGCGGCGAATGGCTCGAGCACGCGTGCGGCGCGGTCGTTCGGGCGGGTCGTGGACGTGACCAGGTTCCGCCTGGGGGGCGTCACTGCCGCGGCGGGCGTGACCTGGCGTGCGCGGCTGGTCGGCCCGGCGGGCCGACCCCGCGGGGCCGTGGTCCGTGGACGGTCCGCGGCCCAGGGCGCCACGGTCACCTTCACCTTCCCCTCCGTGCTGGCGGCGGGAGTGGTGGTGACCGCGTCGGGCCCGTGGCGCGATGACTCCGAAGTCCTCACGGTCGCGGGCTCGCAGCTCTACCAGGTGCGCACCAACTTCCAGATGGCGCTGGCGCGGGGGTGGCACCTGGTGGCCACGCGGGGCACTCTGGCCTACTTCCGTGCGACGACGGTGCGCCCGAGCGACTGGCTGGCCACGGGCGCTTCCCGGATCGAGCACGTGACCAATACGTCGTGGGGGGACTCGTGGATCACGGTGCACGCGACGTCGCGCACGTCGCTGTGGCGCTCGATGGAGTGGCTACCCGGCTGGCGGGCCGTGGCCCGTAACGATGCGACGGGGGCATCGCGGACGTTGCGTATTGCACGTTCGGGCCTGATCCAACGCGTCGAGGTGCCGAAGGGGACGTGGACGGTCCACTTCCTGTACCACGCACCGCACATCGAGTTCGGCATCGCGTCGTCCCTGGCGGGACTCGCACTTTGGGGCGGTGGCGTGACGCTCACGACGAGGGGGCGGCGACGCCGGGCTAGGGTGCGAGCGTGACGCGTATCGCCATCGTGGGGGGTGCCGGTCGGATGGGTCAGATCCTGGCCCGCGGACTCGGCGCGCTCGACGACATGGACGTCGTCGCCCTGGTGGATCCGCACGAGCCGGCGGAGCTCCACGGGGCTCGCTACTGGCCGGATCTGGCGGGGCTGGAGCCGAGCGCGGTGGACGTCGTGGTGGACTTCTCCGCGGCGGAGAGCGTCGGGCACTCGGCTCGCTGGTGCGGCGCGCACGGCGTGGCGCTGGTGGTCGGGACCACCGGGCTCAGCGAGAGCCACCGGGCCGAGCTGGCCGCCGCCGCGGAGCGCACGGGCGTCGTGGTGGCGTCGAACTTCGCGATTGGCGCGGTGCTGGCCGAGCGCTTCGCGGCCTGGGCGGCGCCCTACTTCGAGCGGGCCGAGGTGATTGAGTTGCACCACGACGCCAAGGCGGACGCGCCCTCGGGAACGGCCATTGCCACGGCGCACGCGATCGCCGCGGCTCGTCGCGACGCGGGGCGCGGCCCCATCGTCGACACCACCACCACCTGGACACTGGCCGACTCACGCGGCGCTGACGCGGGCGACGGCGTGCGCGTCCACTCGGTGCGCTTGCCCGGACTCGTGGCCCATCAGGAGATCCTCTTCGGCGGCCCTGGCGAGGGTTTGCTCATTCGGCACGATTCGTACGACCGGGCGAGTTTCGTGCCGGGGGTGGCGCTCGCGATCCGTACGATGAACCGTCGCGCCGGGCTGGTCGAGGGACTCGCCACGTTGCTCGGCTAGCGTCGCGGTGGCGGGGTACGCGGGTCTGCGGGCGTTCTCGGTGGTGCGATCCACCCGGGGTGCCGTCTCGATGGTCGCGTCGCGGCTGGTCTCGCCCGACGTGACGGCGCCCGTCTGTCCCGGGACGACGCGGGCCGCCAGGAAACGCTGGTAACTTTGTGGGCATGGCACCGCCGCGTCTCGGGACGCTGCTGACGGCGATGGTGACCCCGTTCACGGCGGACGGCGAGGTGGACCTCGACGAAGCCGCGCGCCTGGCCCGGTATCTGGTGTCCGAGGGCAGCGACGGACTCGTCGTGGCGGGATCGACGGGCGAGGGCTCGTCACTGAGCGACGAGGAGAAGCTGGATCTGTTCGCGTGCGTGGCGGAGGCGGTCACCGTCCCGGTCGTGGCGGGCAGTTCGTCATCGAATACGGCGCAGTCGGTGGCGCTGACCGCGCGTGTCGCCGCGACGGGTGCGGCAGCCGTCCTGGCCACTACCCCGGCGTACGTGCGACCCAGTCAGGGGGGCATCGCGAGCCACTTCGCCGCGGTGGCCGACGCGACTCCGCTGCCGGTCATGCTGTACGACATCCCCTCGCGCACCGGTCGCAAGGTGGCGTCGGGCACCGCGATCGACGTGGCGACGCACCACGCGAACGTGGTGGCGCTCAAGGACGCCTCGGGCGACCTTCCGGGCGCCGCTCACGTGGTCGCGGTCTTGGGGGGAGGCTTCGACCTCTACAGCGGTGACGACGCGCTGGTCTTGCCTTTCATGGCGATTGGAGCCGTGGGCCTCGTGTCGGTGGCGGGGCACTGGGCCGGTCCGGAGTTGGCCGCGATCGTGGACGGCGCTGCCCGGGGTGACTGGTCTCTGGCGCGGTCCCTCAACGAGCGACTCGGCGCGAGCTGCGCCTTCGAGAGCACCGAGGCCTACCCGAATCCACTGCCGGCCAAGGCGGCCCTGCGCCACCTCGGCTGGGCGGTGGGCGAGTGCCGCGCGCCCCTCGGACGGGGCGACGACGAGCTGACGCGTCGCGCCGCCCAGGTCGTGGCCGATCTGGTGGCGCAGCGCGTCACGGCGGCGAAGTAGCCACGATGGCGGCGAACAAGGAGAAGGCGGTTCGCAAGGATCAGGCGGGCGCCAAGGACGTCGTGCGCGTGACGTTCCTCGGGGGACTGGGCGAGATCGGGCGCAACTGCATGGCGATCGAGCAGGACGGGCGCATCATCGTCATCGACGCCGGACTGATGTTTCCCGAGCCGATGATGTACGGCATTGACCTGATCCTGCCCGACTTTCGCTGGCTGATCGATCGACGCGATCGCGTCGACGCGATCGTCCTGACCCACGGCCACGAGGATCACACCGGAGCGCTGCGCTATCTAGTCAAGGACGTGAACGTCCCCATCTACGGTTCGTCGCTCGCGATTGGCTTCGCTCGCCATCGGCTGACGGAGGCCCGCGTGGCACGCGACCTGGACTTCATCGAGGTGGCGGACGGCGAACGTCGCCGGATCGGGCCCTTCGACGTCGAGTTCATCCCGGTCACCCACTCGGTGCCCAGCGCGCACGCGCTCGCCATCCACAGCCGGGTGGGCGTGATCGTGCACTCCGGGGACTTCAAGTTGGACCCGACGCCGATCGACGGGCGACGCACGGACCTCTCACGACTGTCCGCGCTGGGTGACGAGGGGGTGGCGCTACTGCTGGCCGACTCGACGAACGCGGAGGAGCCGGGTTTCACGGGCTCGGAGAGGGCGGTGGGCGGGGCTCTGCGTCGGGTCTTTCTCGAGAGGCCCGAACGACGCATGGTGGTGGCCTGCTTCGCGAGCCACATTCATCGTGTGCAGCAGATCATTGACGTCGCGCTCGAGCAGGGTCGACGCATTGCGCTGATGGGGCGTTCGATGGAGGCCAACGTGAAGTTGGCTCGAAAGCTCGACCTCCTGCACGTGGACGCCGCGGACTTTATCGATGTCGAGACGATCTCGCGCTACCAGCCCGGCGAGGTATGCGTCATCTGCACCGGTAGTCAGGGGGAGCCCCTCGCGGCCTTGTCCAAGCTGTCGCGTGGCGACGCGAAGTTCATGCGCGTGGGGGCTGACGACACCGTGGTGCTGAGTTCGCACCCGATCCCCGGCAACGAGTGGTCGGTTGGTCGGGTCATCGACGACCTCCACCGAGCGGGCACCGAGGTGGTGCACTCCGAGCACGAGCCCGTGCACGCGTCGGGCCACGCTCGCCAGGGCGAGTTGCGCACGTACCACCAGTTGCTCAAGCCGCGCGCCTTCATTCCGATCCACGGCGAGTACCGCCACATGGTGCATCACGTGGCGCTGGCCGCGTCGATGGGACTGGACCAGCGGCGGATCCTGCTCTGTGAGGACGGCGACCAGGTGGAGGTGACACCGGCGGGCATCCGGCGCAGTGGTCAGGTTCCCGCGGGCTTCCACTACATCGACGGCAGCGCGGGGGACCTGGACGAGCGTCCGCTCGAGGAGCGCCGCATGCTGGCGGAGTTCGGCGTACTGCTGATCTCGGCGGGGGTCGACGCGCGACGTCACGTTCTGTCCCAGCCGGTGCGCGTGACGGCACGGGGGTGGTTCGATGGGGAGAGCGACCGCGACCTGATCGCGGCCGTGACCAACGAGGTGAACGACGCGCTGCAGGACGCAGTGCGTGAGGGGCGCTACGACGAGTCGTCACTCAACAAGGTGGTCCAGCGCGCCGCCGGTCGGCTACTCGGCCAGAAGTTTCGTCGTCAGCCGGTGTTGCTGCCCGCCGTGATCGTCCTGGAGTAGTCAGCGGGCGTCGCGCTCGGGCTCGCCGTGATCGAGGTTGGCGCGGTTTGCGCGCCAGTAGGACTTGGGGCTGATGGCGTCGGCGTCGAGGCCGCGATCGTGCAGGGCGTGGACCACCGTCTGCACCACGCTGAACTCGCCCACGACGTACGCGTGGCCGTCGCCCTCGGGCCACGCCACCGCCGCGAGAGCACGCAAGAGACCCTCGGGGTCGTCGTGGCGCCGCTCGCGACGATCGACGAACACGCCGGTGATCGTTACCCCCTCGGCCACGGAGGTGGTGAGGGCGTCGTCGCCGTGGTCGATCTCCACCACGACGATCGCCTGGCGCGGGGCGGTGAGCGACTCGGCCATCCGGTAGAACGCACTCAGGCCACTGACGTCGCCGACGAAGAGGTGCCAGGCGGCGTGTGGGTCAACCAGCACCTTGCCCCGAGGTCCCACGACGTCCACCTCGTCGCCGGCCGCCGCCCGGCGAGCCCAGGCACTGCCGGCGCCGTCGTGGCCGGTGGTGACCCAGAGCCGGAAGCGGTCGGCGGCCGGGTCGACTGACCGGACGCTGTAGCGTCGTCGCACCATTCGCGTCCCGTGCTGGTCGACCAGCACCATGACGTCGTTGCCTGGCTCGCCGGTCAGGGACGCGGACTCACCTTCGAGTTCCACCTCGGTGAGGGAAGAACTGAGCGGTCTCGTGGCCACGACGCGGCTGACGTGCGCGTGGGCGCCTAGTCGTTGTGCCAGGTCGTGGGTACTGGGGAGTGGTTCGCGCACCGTTGAAGCCTAACGGTCCCGCCCGCGAGGCAATGTGCCCCGCGGACGCGGCGGCGTTCACTAACTTGGATGATCGTGGTAGCGCATCGAGCGAAGGGCAAGGGGGGTCGGGCCGCGCCGCGGCGCGCCGCGGCGACCTCTCGTACGCCGCCGCCGTCACTGTGGCGGCGCCACGAGCGTGACTTGTGGACGGTGGGACTCGTGCTGGTGGGCCTGCTCGTGGCGCTGGCCGAGGTGCGCGCGCTGGGGTCGGTGGGTCACGTCGTGGCGCACGCACTGTCGCTGGCGTTGGGGCTCGGCCGAGTCCTGGTACCCGTGGTGCTGATCGGCGTGGGCGCGGCGTGGGGCTGGGGCAGTGCGTGGGTGGAGCGCTCCCGACTGGTCTGGGGGACCACGTTGGGTGTGCTCAGCGTCTGTGGTCTGGGTGATCTGGTGGGTGGACGTCCCGGGCTGCACGCCGGCGCCGCGGCGCTCGGTGGCGCGGGTGGCTGGCTGGGTGTCGCCGTCGGGGGCGGCCTCGATCGTGCGGTGGGCCTCGCGGGGGCCCTGCTCGTCGTCGTGGCGGGTCTGGTCGTGACGTTGATCATCCTCACCGGCGTCGGCCTGCGCACCGTGGTGGGCGCGACGGCGGCCGGTGTTCGCGCGGTGGCGTCGGGGGCGGCTCGGTGGTGGACGGGTCGGGCGACGGCGACGCCACCATCGTCACCGACTCGCGCGGTGGCCTCGTCGCGCACCCCGAGTCCCCTCCCCGATGACCACGACCCCCGCGCGGACGTGCCCGACGGGGTGGAGGTGGACACCGTCCCCTTCGACCTCGAGCCGGCGCTCGAGCCGGGGGAACGCGAGGACGCGCCGGGCTCGCTCGCCACGGCCGCCGCGCCGCCCGACACGACTCCGACCGCGGGGCCCGTGGTGCTCAGCGGACCGTGGGACTTGCCGCCCGCGGATCTGCTGACACGAACGCGCGAGCGTGGGGTCGATCGGGCGGCGATTGACGACGCCGGCGTGGAACTCGTCAATGCGCTGGCCGCACACGGGGTCGTGACGACCCTGGTGCGCTACACGGTGGGGCCCACGGTGACGCGCTACGAGCTCGAGCTCGGTCCGGGAGTGAAGGTGGCGCGCGTGACGTCGCTCAACCGGGACATCG
>JAJZYE010000032.1 GCA_021806055.1 Actinomycetes bacterium
CAACGCTCGCGCGGCGCCCCCCGAACAGGATGGCGTCGATGGGAACGCCGGCCGGGTCCTCCCACTCGGGGGCGATCGCGGGGTCCTGGGCGGCGGGGGCGGTGAAGCGCGAGTTCGGGTGGGCGGCCGGCGTCGTCGAATCAGGCGTCCACGAGTTGCCTCGCCAGTCGGTCAGGTGGTCGGGTGGATCGCTCATGCCCTCCCACCAGACGTCGCCGTCGTCGGTCAGTGCGGTGTTGGTGAAGATCGTGTTGGCCTCGATGGAGTACATGGCGTTGGGGTTGGTGCGCATGTTGGTACCCGGGGCAACCCCGAAGAACCCCGCCTCGGGGTTGATGGCGTAGAGGCGCCCGTCGGGACCGGGCTTCATCCAGCAGATGTCGTCGCCGATGGTCTCCACCTTCCAGCCCGGCAGCGTCGGCACGAGCATGGCCAGGTTGGTCTTGCCGCACGCGCTGGGGAAGGCGCCCGTGACGTAGCGCGTCTCGCCGGCGGGATTGGTCAGCTTCAAGATGAGCATGTGCTCGGCCAGCCACTGGTCGTCGCGGGCCATGACGGAGGCGATGCGCAGCGCGAAGCACTTCTTGCCCAGGAGAGCGTTGCCGCCGTAGCCCGAGCCGTAGGAGATGATCTCGCGCGTCTCGGGGAAGTGGACGATGTATTTGTTGTCCGCGTCGCAGGGCCACGGTACGTCGACCTGGCCGGGGGCCAGCGGGGCGCCGACCGAGTGCAGGCAGGGTACGAACGAGCCGTCTTCGCCGAGCACCTCGAGCACGCCGGAACCCATGCGGGTCATGATCCGCATGGAGACGGTCACGTAGGGCGAGTCGGTGAGTTCGACGCCGACGTGGGAGATGGGCGAGCCGAGCGGACCCATCGAGAACGGGATGACGTACATGGTGCGCCCCGCCATGCACCCGGCGAAGAGTTGGTTCAGGGCGGCGCGCATCTCGTCGGGATCACGCCAGTTGTTGGTGGGCCCGGCGTCCTCCTCGCGCGCTGAGCAGATGAAGGTGCGGTCTTCGACGCGCGCCACGTCCTCGGGGTCCGAGGCGGCCCAGTACGAATTGGGACGCTTGGCGTCGGCGAGCTTCGTGAAGGTGCCGTTGTCGACGAGGAGCTGGCAGAGGTCGTCGTACTCCTGCGCCGATCCGTCGCACCACTGGATACGATCAGGGGTGGTGAGCTTCGCTACTTCGTCAACCCAGGCGATCAGACGCCGGTTCGTGGTGGGGTAGGTCACGTGATGTTGTCCTTCGCTGTTCGCACGCCGCCGGTCGGCGCACTTCTGGCCCTGCGACGTCGTGTCCACTGTGGCTGACCCACCGGCGCCCCGTGAGGGGCTCACCCGCAATGAAGACGACATCGTGGAGCGTATCGCGCACATCGTGGCGCGCCGTGCGACCCCACCCGGCGAGGTGCACGTCGGTGACGACGCCGCGGTGCTGTCGCCCCTGGTCGGCCGCACGATCATTAGCACGGACACGGCCGTGTGGGGGGTGCACCTGGACGCCCAGTTGTTCCCGCTGGAGGACCTGGGGTTCAAGGCGGTCGCCGCGGCGGTGTCGGACCTGGCGGCGATGGGGGCCTACGCGCGGGGCGCCGTGGTGGCCGTTGGTTCGCCGCCCGGCACCGACCTCGAGGAGCTGCACCGTGGGATCGCCGACGCCGCCACGGCCACCGGGTGCCCCGTGGTCGGCGGGGACCTGACCCGTTCGCGTGACGTCTTCGTGGCGGTGACGGTGATCGGTGACTGCCCCGGGGGGAATCCGGTGCTGCGCCGCGGTGCGCGTGACGGCGACGTCCTGGTGGTCACCGGTCCTCTCGGCCGCTCCGCCGCGGGCTTGCGTCGGCGCCGTGAGGGGGCGCCGCTCGCCGACGAGCTGGTGGTGGCCCACCGACGTCCGTGGCCGCGCTTGCGCGAGGGCCGGGCCGCACGCGACGCCGGGGCGCACGCGATGATGGATCTCAGTGACGGGTTGGGGCTGGACCTGCACCGTCTCGCCGACGCCTCGAGCGTGGGCTTCGAGCTCGCCGACGTCCCCGTGGCGCGTGGCGCCACGTTGGACGAGGCGATTGCCGGTGGGGAGGACTACGAGCTGCTCATCGCGACGGGACACCTCGCGCGTCTCCAGATGATCTTCGACGATCGCGGACTCACGGCGCCACTGGTGATTGGCGCCGTGGTGGCCGACCCCGCCCAGCGTCACTGGCGTGGCCGGGAGTTCGTGCGACGGGGCTACCAGCACCAACTGTGAGGAGTGCGCCGCGCATCGGCGAGTGCGCCGCGAGCCACGCGTTGGTGCGTCGTCGCCGTGGCGCTGGGTGGCGCGCACGCGCGGGCGGGCCCGACGACGTCGGGTCGACGCGTCAGGCGCTACGACGCGCGGGTTTGACGACCTTGCCCGATCGCAGGCAGCCCGTGCACACGTTGAGGCGCTGGGGCGTCGCGCCGACCAGGGCGCGCACGCGCTGGATGTTGGGGTTCCAGCGGCGCTTGGTGCGCCGGTGGGAGTGCGAGACGTTCATGCCGAAGGACGGCTTCTTGCCGCAGATGTCGCAGACCGACGCCATGATGAACCTTCTCCTTAGCCCCGCCATCACTTGGGTCAGCGATGGGGTAGAAACCGAAGCGCCATTGTAGCATCGCTAGCGATGACGGCCCCCACGAAGCTCTCGCCGACTGACGTGCGCACGGCCATCACGACCTTCGCCGCGCTGTTGCGCTCGCACCGCGAGGTGATCAACCGGTTGAACGTCTACCCGGTGCCCGACGGCGACACCGGCACCAATATGACCCTCACCGTGGAGTCCGTGGTCGCAGCCTTCGGCTCCGATGCGGGCGAGCCGACCATGGAGTCGGTCTGCCAGGCCATCGCGAACGGGTCGCTGATGGGAGCGCGGGGCAACTCGGGCGTGATCCTCTCACAGCTCCTGCGCGGGCTCGTCGAGCGATGGCGTGCGGTGGTGGCGGTTACGCCGTCACTGCTCGCGGAGTCCCTGCTGCGGGCGGATCAGATGGCCCGCGAGGCCGTGGTGCGTCCGGTGGAGGGCACGATCTTGTCCGTCGCGCACGCGGCCGCCCAGGGGGCCGCCGACGCGACGGACTCCCTGACGCACCTGGTGCGCTCGGCGCGCGACCGCGCGCGTGTCGCCCTGGCTCGTACGCCGGACCAGTTGGCGGTGCTGAAGCAGGCCGGCGTGGTGGACTCGGGCGGCACGGGGCTGGTGCTGCTCTTTGACGCCCTGTGCCACGTGGTGGCGGGGGACCCCCTGCCCGTGGCACCCCCCGCCGAGGCCATTCACGTGCGCGTCAGCGAGGAGGTGGCGGCTCACCCCGACGACGCGGTGGGTCAGCTGCGCTACGAGGTGATGTTCCTCCTCGAGGCGTCCGAGGTCACGATGGCGGCATTTCGCGACGTCTGGGCGGGACTGGGCGACTCGATCGCCGTCGTGGGCGGCGACGGCCTCTACAACTGCCATATCCACACCAACGACATCGGCGCGTCGATCGAGGCGGGGCTGGACGCGGGACGCCCTCGTCACATCCGCGTCACCGATCTGGCGGAACAGGTGATCGAGGAGCGCTGGGTGCGCGAGGCCGACGTCGTGGGCACGCCGGTCAACGACGCCGTGGCGCCACCCACCACGGCGGTGGTGGCTGTGGTGGTGGGCGACGGCGTGGCGCGAATCTTTCGTTCCCTGGGCGTGCGCGCGGTCGTCTCGGGTGGACAGTCCATGAATCCCTCGACCGAGGAGATGGTGGCCGCGGTTCGCGCGGTCGGTTCCGACCAGGTCGTGATCCTGCCCAACAACGCGAACATCCGACCCGTGGCCGAGCAGGTGGCGGGTCTCGTCGACGCGACGGTACGCGTGGTACCCACGGCGTCCATCGTCGAGGGTTTCGCGGCGCTGCTCGCCTACGATCCCGCGGCGGACGCCGACCACAACGCGATCGCGATGGCGGCCTCCGCAGCGCACGTCGTGGCCGGCGAGGTGACCCGGGCGGTGCGCGACACCTGGACCGACGTCGGCGAGGTCCACGTGGGCGACTGGATTGGTCTGAGCGCCCGGGGCGTGCGCGCGGTGTCCGAGTCTGTCGCGGGAGCGGCGACGGCACTGTTGAGCGACCTGGTGACGCCCGCCCACGAGCTGGTGACGATCATCGAGGGCGACGGGTCGAGTGCGGCGAACACGCGGCGAATCACCGAGTTCCTCGCCGAGCGCTACCCGACCCTGGCCGTGGAGGTGCACCACGGAGGCCAGCCCCTCTATCCCTACTTCGTCGGCGTGGAGTGACGTCGGCACCTGGTCGACCGCTGCGCGATCTGGCGGACGTGCCAGTGACGGCGCTGCGCCACGTCGGTCCCGCGCGGGCCACGGCCCTGGCGCAGCTCGGCGTGACGTCGATCTTCGACCTGTTGACCTTCTACCCCCGGCGGTACCTGGATCGCACGCGCCGCGCCGACGTGGCCAGCCTGGCCGTCGGCGAGGAGGCGGCCGTCGTCGGCATCGTGCGCGCGGTGCGCGCGCGGCGCACCTCCCACGGGCGCTCGTTGGTCGAGGTGGACGCGGCCGCCGGTGAGGAGTCGCTGCGCGTCGTCTTCTTCAACCAGGCCTGGCGCGAGCGCCAGCTGGTCGCCGGGACCCACGTCCTGCTCTACGGCCGTCTCGAGGACTACCGGGGTCGACGTCAGATGACCAACCCCGTGGTGGACGTGATCGTGGGTGTCGACGGCGAGGTGCGCGACCCGAGTCGCGTCGGTCGCGTCGTCGCGCTCTACCCCTCGTCGGAACGCTCGCGGCTCACCAGCTGGGAGATCGGGGGGTACGTGGACGAGGCCCTGCGGCGCAGCGGGTCACTGTCCGACCCGGTGCCGCGCGCGCTGCGTGACTCGCTCGGCCTGGTCGATCGCACCGCCGCCTTCTGGGCGATGCACCGGCCCGCGGCCCTCGACGACGTGGAGCCGGCGCGCCGTCGCCTGGCCTTCGACGAGTTCGTGCGCCTGCAACTGGCCCTGGCGCAACGCCGACGCCGCATGGTGGCGGTGGCCTCGGGGGTGGTCCACCCCGTCGATCCCACCGACATCGAGGTCGCACCTGGTGCGCCCGGCGGGTCACTGCTGCGCCGCTTCCTGGCCGGCCACCGCTTCGCGCTGACCGGCGCGCAACGCCGGGTGCTCGCCGAGGTGCTGGCCGACCTCGCTCGCCCCACACCCATGCAGCGCCTGCTCCAGGGTGACGTCGGGTCGGGCAAGACGATGGTGGCGCTGAGTGCGCTGCTGGTCGCCGTTGACGGGGGGCGCCAGGGGGCCCTCCTGGCACCAACCGAAGTCCTGGCGGAGCAGCACGCCGCGTCACTGCGCGCCGACGTGGCCGACCTGCGCGTACCTGACTCGAGAGTGCTCGGGGGTGAGCGCGCCTTGTCGATCGCCGTGCTCGCGGGATCACTCGGGGTTCGGGCGCGCGCCGGGGTGCTCACGGGGCTGGCCGACGGGTCGGTGGACATCGTCGTGGGCACACACGCCCTGCTCCAGGAGGACGTGCGCTTCGCGGCACTCGGGGTGGTGGTCATCGACGAGCAGCACCGCTTCGGGGTGCAACAGCGCGCCGCGCTGGTGGCGCGTGGTCGCGAGCGATCCGCCGAGGGCCGTGACCCCGACGTTCTGGTGATGACGGCGACGCCCATTCCGCGCACCGCCGCGATGGTGACCTTCGGTGACCTGGATCGCTCGGTGATCGACGAGATGCCCGCGGGCCGCCAGCCCGTCCTGACGCGGTGGCTGGGAGCTCGTGACCAGACCGAGTGCTGGGAACGCGTGCGCGCCGAGGTGGCGCGCGGCCGCCGCGCCTTCGTGGTGTGCCCCTTGGTCGAAGGGTCTGATCGGGTGATCGCCGCCAGTGCGGTCAGCGAGCGTGACCGCTTGGCGCACACCGAGCTGGCGGGACTGCGCGTGGGGCTGTTGCACGGCCAGATGAAACCAGGCGAGAAGGAACTGGTGATGGATCAGTTCCGTGAGGGCGCACTGGACGTGCTGGTGGCCACCGTGGTGATCGAGGTGGGCGTGGACGTCCCCGAGGCCAGCGTCATCGTGATCGAGGACGCGTGGCGCTTCGGCTTGGCGCAGCTGCACCAACTGCGCGGGCGGGTGGGACGGGCGGGCGACCGGGGGTACTGTTTCCTGCTCGGCGACGCGCCGAGCGACGAGTCTCGCGCCCGGCTCGAGGCGCTGGTCGGCTCGCACGACGGGTTCGCCCTGGCGGAGATTGATCTCGACCTGCGCGGTGAGGGCACCCTGCTCGGCTCGCGCCAGCGCGGGCGCAGCGACCTTCGCGTGGCGTCGCTGCGTGACGACGAGGACCTCCTGGTCGCGGCGCGTGACGCCGCGGCGAGCCTGGTCGAGGACGCTGACGTCTCCGACGAACTGGTCGGCGAGCTGCGCCTGCTGGCGGAACCGGCGGAGGTGGGCTTCCTCTTCCAGGGGTGAGTCACCCGCGGGTCCGTCGCGGGACCACGTAGCCTGGGGGGGTGCGAGTGATCGGTGGCGCCGCCCGGGGGCGTTCGCTACGAGCCAAGATCCCCTCGTCGGTACGCCCGACGACCGACTTCACCCGCGAGGCGATCTTCTCGATGCTCGAGAGCCGTGGGGGCCTGCGGGGACTGGTCGTCGCCGATCTGTATTGCGGGAGCGGGGCGATGGGCATCGAGGCACTCTCGCGCGGCGCGCGCGAGGTGTACTTCGTTGACGACGACCCGGCGTGCCTCGCCGCCGTACGCGAGAACTTGGCGCCGCTCGGCCTCGAGGGGCGCGCGCACGTGGTGCGGGCCTCACTGCCGCGCTGGCACCCTCCAATCGGTTTGGACCTGGTGTTGGCCGACCCCCCCTACGGTCCACTGGACGCCCGGGCGTTACTCGACGCCGCACCCGCACGGCGGGCCGTGATCGAGAATGACCGCGCCACGACCCCGCCCCCGGGGTGGATGGTCACCAAGTTCAAGCGATACGGCACTACGCTCGTAACGATGTTAGAACCCACGTACGGGCGGGACGAGTGACGGTCGGGCTGATCCCGGGCTCCTTCGACCCGTTCCACAACGGTCACCTCGAGGTGGTGGAGCGCGCGGCGCTCATCTTCGACGAGATTGTGGTGGCGGCTATTCGCAATCCCCAGAAGACCGAGCCCCTCTTCAGCCTCGACGAGCGCCGCGACATGATCGCCGAGTCCTGCGCCCACATTGACTCGGTGCGTATCGTCTCGATCTCCTCTCTGCTCGTGAACGTCGCGCGTGACGTGGGCGCCACGGCCATCGTGAAGGGCTTGCGCGCGGTGTCCGACTTCGAGAGTGAGCTGCAGATGGCCCAGATGAACCGGTCACTGGCCGGCGTGGAGACCCTCTTCATCCCGACGAGTTCGGGCCACTCGTTTATCGCCTCGCGCCTCCTGCGCGAGGTGGCGCGCTACGGCGGTGACATCACGTCCTTCGTGCCCGCGCCGGTCGCCAAGCGCATTCGCGAGCGATTCCCGGGAGGCGGCCATGACGTCCTTTGACGGCTACGACGATCCTGAGGAGTTCATCGATCCCGCCCAACACGCGCGCCGGGACCTGGAGACCGACCTGCGCGATCTGATCGACCTGGTCGCGAACGCCAAGCAGATGCCGCTGTCAAATTCGGCGCTCGTGCCGCGCGAAGAGGTGCTGGCACTACTCGAGCAGGCGCTGCACAACCTGCCCGACGAGATCCGCGAGGCGCGCTGGGCGCTGCGCGATCGCGAGGAGCTGATGAGCCAGGAGATGCAGAAGGCGCAGCAACTCATGGACCAGGTCCGCGCGGAGGCGGCCCGCATGGTGGACAAGACCGAGGTGGTGCGCCAGTCGCGCCTGAAGGCCGACCAGATCATCGGCGACGCCCACGCGCGGGCGCGTCAACTGATCAATCAGTCCGAGGACTTCATCGACGGCAAGCTGGCGAACTTCGAGATTGTGCTGGAACGGCTGCTCAAGACCACCCATTCGGGGCGCGAGCGTCTCAGTGCCCAGTCGCCGCCGACGCCCCTGTTGGACACCGCGACGGGGGAGGCACCCTCGGGTGACGCCGGAACCGTCGCGCCCGAACCCTTCGACGGGGCGGTCCCCGAGTCGACGCCCTTCTTCGATCAGGACGCCTTCTGAGCCGTGACCTCGCCCTATCTGGTTCCAGTCGCCCGA
>JAJZYE010000033.1 GCA_021806055.1 Actinomycetes bacterium
CTTCCACGGCCACGACCAGGCGCTGTTGGGCTTCAACATCGACCTGATCCCCAAGTTCACGATCTGGCTCGGCCTGTTCATGGTGCTGGTGATGACCGCGGGGACGGCCTTCGTGATGTGGTTGGCCGAGCTCATCACCCAACGAGGCGTCGGCCAGGGCATGAGCCTGCTGATCTTCGCCAACGTGGTCGCCGGCATCCCCTCGGGCGGCGAGGCGGTCTACTCCGAGGGCGGCGCCTTCAAGTTCGTCATCATCCTGGTCGTGTCGATCGCCCTGCTGGTGCTGATCGTCTTCATGGACAACGGCCAGCGCCGCATTCCCGTGACCTTCGCGCGCCGGGTGGTGGGACGTCGTGAGATGGGCGGCAATTCGACCTACATCCCGCTCAAGGTGAACCAGTCGGGCGTGATCCCCATCATCTTCGCGTCGTCGGTGCTCTACATTCCGGTCCTGCTGTCCAACGTGGTGCCGTGGGCGAGCTTCCAGAGCTTCGTCAACTCGTCGCTGCACCCGACCAGCTTCTTCTACATCCTCTCGGACTTCGTGCTGATCCTGGCGTTCACGTTCTTCTACGTCTACATCGCCTTCGAGCCTCACCAGCAGGCCGAGTTGCTGCGCCAACAGGGTGGCTTCGTGCCCGGCATCCGCCCGGGTCTGCCCACCGAGCGCTACTTCGCCAAGATGCTGAGCCGCATCACCACCGTCGGCGCGGTCTTCCTGGCGTCGGTCGCGGTGATCCCGAGCATCCTGATGGCGCTGTGGAACATCAATCGCTTCCCGTACTACGGCGTGACGCTGCTGATCGCCGTCGGGGTGGCCCTGGAGACGATGCGCCAGATCGACAGCCAGTTGATGATGCGCAACTACGAAGGCTTCCTGAAGAAGTAGCCATGGCGCGACTCTTCCTGGTGGTGCTGGGTAAGCAGGGGGCCGGCAAGGGCACGCAGTGCGACCGGCTGGCGGTGCGCTACGCGGTGCCGCACGTGTCGACGGGTGACATCCTGCGCGCCGCGGTCCAGGCGGGCACGCCGCTCGGCCGGGATGTGGCGGCGGTACTCGAGGCCGGCGCGCTGGTTTCGGACGAGCTCGTGAACCGGCTGGTCGCCGAGCGCCTGACGGCACCGGACGCGGCGCGCGGCGCGCTGTTCGACGGGTACCCGCGCACGCTCGACCAGGCGCGCTCGCTGGACGCCCACCTCGGCGACGACGGCGTGAAGCTGTGCCTCAACCTGGACATCCCCACCGCTCTGGTGAGTGCGCGCCTGTCCTCACGACGGGTCTGTGAGGGCTGCGGGGCCACCTACACCGCCACCGACGCCGACGCGCTGCGTGAACTCTGCCACGCGTGTGGGGGACGTGTCGTGCAGCGGGCCGACGACCGGCCCGAAGCCATTGCGGCGCGCCTCGCCGCCTACGAGCGCGACACCGCGCCCCTGCTCGACTACTACGCGGCTCGCGGGCTGCTGGTGCGCGTGGACGGCTCGGGCACCCCGGACGAGGTGACGGCCGCGCTCGAGGCCGCGCTCGCCGAGCGGGGCCTCGGGTGAGGCGGTCGCGCGACGAGCTCGACAAGATGCGTCGAGCCGGCCGCGTGGTCGCCGAGATGCACGAGGCCACCCGAGCGGCGATTCGCCCCGGGGTGAGCACCGCGCGCCTGAACGAGGTGGCGGCCGAGGTGCTCGAGCGTCGCGGCGCACGCTCGAACTTCCTGCACTACCACGGCTTCCCGGCGGTGATCTGCACGAGCCCCAACGACATGATCGTCCACGGCATCCCGAGCGATCGCGTGCTCGAGGACGGCGACATCATCTCGGTGGACTGCGGGGCGATCGTCGAGGGCTACCACGGCGACGCGGCCTACACCGCGCCGGTGGGCGAGGTGAGCGACATCGCGCGCCGCCTGATCGACGTGACCGAGCGCTCGCTGTGGGCCGGCATCGATCACCTGGTGGTCGGTGAGCGACTCCACGAAGTGGGCCGCGCGGTGCAGCACGTGGCCGAGGCGGCGGGGTTCTCGGTGGTGCGCGAGTACGTCGGTCACGCGATCGGCACGGCGATGCACGAGAGTCCCCAGGTGCCGAACTACTGGCCGGGGACGCCGGGACCGACGCTCAAGACGGGCATGGTCTTCGCGGTCGAGCCGATGGTCAACGTGGGCGGCTACGACACCTACGTGCTCGACGACGGGTGGAGCGTGATGACCGCCGACGGATCCCTGTCGGCGCACTTCGAGCACACGATCGCGGTGACCGACGACGGTCCCGAGGTCTTCACGCGGCTCTAGACGGTCGCGTCCCCCTCGGCGTCGACGGGTCGGTGCCGATCCGGCGGACGCGGGCTAGTCGAGGTGGTGGCGTGCCGCCTGGCGCTGGGCGAAGAGTGCGGCCTCGGTGCGCCGCTGGAAGCCGAGCTTGGCCAGCAGGTTCGAGACGTAGTTCTTCACGGTCTTCTCGGCGAGGAACATCACGTTGGCGATCTCGCGGTTGGACAGGCCCTCGCTCAGCAGCTCGAGGATACGCCGCTCCTGGCCGCTCAGGCTCTCGAGGCGCACGTCCTCGCTGATCTGGCGCCGCAACCGCTCGCGCGCCCGCTCGATCTGCTCGGAGGAGAGGAGGGTCTCGCCCTCGGCGACGTGACGAATGGCGTGGACGAGTTCCTCGCCGTGCACGTTCTTCAGCACGTACCCTCGCGCGCCCGCCAGCACGGCGGCGTTCATGGCCTCGTTGTCGGCGAAGGAGGTCAGTATCAGGCACGCGAGGCCGGGGTGGCGTTCGCGCAGGGTGCGACAGAGGTCGATCCCGCTGCCGTCGGGCAGGCGCACGTCCAGGACCGCGACGTCCAGCGCGCTCGCGTCGAGCTCGTTCGCCTCGCCCAGTGAGCCCGCCTCGGCGACCACGCGTAGGTCGTCGTTCATCTCCAGCAGGTCGCGCAGCCCGCGGCGCACGATCTCGTGATCGTCGACCAGGAGGATGCGAATCACGTCAGTCCAACCGGTACGCGGTCCACGTCACCAGTGTGCCACGCCCCGGTGCGGAGTCGACCACGCACTCGCCACCGAGCTCGCGGGCGCGTGAGGCGAGGTTGCGCAGGCCACGTCCGACCCCCGTGGTGGCGGCGAAACCCACGCCGTCGTCTCGCACGCTCAGCGTGACCCGGTCCTCGTCGACGCCGACGCGCACCCGAGCCTCGTGCGCCGCGGCGTGGCGCGCCACGTTGGAGAGCATCTCGCGTAGTGCCTGGACGACGTGGCTCCCCACGTGCTTGCCGATCTGGTGATCCAGGCCCGGGGCGATCTCCAGTTCCACCTTGATGCCCAGGCGCGCGGCGACCTCGCCCGACAGGGTGGTCAGGCGCTCCTCGAGGCTGGCGCCGTCGAAGTCGTCCTGGTCGATCTCGAAGATCGTCGTGCGGATCTCGTGAATCGTGGCGTCCAGCTCGTTGAGGGCGGACTCCACGCGCGCGCGGGTGTCGTCGTCGAGGTCGCGCGAGGCGGCCAGCTGTAGGGAGAGCCCCACGCCGAAGAGCCGCTGGATGACGGTGTCGTGCAGGTCCCGCGCCAGGCGCTCGCGCTCCTCGCTCAGGGTCAGCTCGCGCAGGTTGCGCCGAAGGCGGGCCTGGTCAATGACGAGGCCCGCCGCGCGGCCGAAGGCCTCGAGCAGCGCCTCGTCGTCGTCGTCGAAGGGTTGGCCGTCCCGGCGGTCGGTGAGGTAGAGGTTGCCGTAGACGCGTCCGTCGCCGGTGGTGATCGGCACCCCGAGGAACTGCGCCATGACGGGATGGTGGGGCGGAAAGCCCGAGGAGCCCTCGTGGTGGGCGAGGTCGTCGACCCGTACCGACGTGGCCGTGCGGATCGTCTCGCCGAGCACGCCGTGGCCGTGCGGGGCGTGCCCGATGGCGGCCCGCGTGGCGTCGTCCACCCCGTAGGTGATGAAGCGCGACAAGGTCTGCCCGTCGCTGGCGACGATCCCCAGGGCGCCGTAGCGCGCGCCGACGAGCTCGCCCGCGGCCTCGACGATGGCGCGCAGGAGGTCATTCAGGTGGGCCGGGGTCTCGATCAGCAGCATCGCGTCGATCAGGGCGTGCAGCCGCGCTGGCTCGGTAATGCGGTGGTACGTCACGTCCGGCAGTTTCGCACACCGGGCCGTGGCGCTCGAACGAGCTAGCCCACGCGCTCGCCGACGAGCACCGACAGGGGCAGGGCGATCAGGGCCGCACCGCCGGCGACGGCCGTGCGCAGGGGTGCGGACAGTGGCTCGTCCGGCGACGCGAGGGCGGCGATGCCCGACGCCATGACCGACCACGTGGCGCCGTCGGCCTCGAGTCCGTCGATCTGCACCGAGAGCACGTCGCTGCGGTGTGCGGCGGCCCGCACCGCCTCCTCGGTGCTGGTCAGCAGGAGCCGGTGATCGCTGACGACGCTGATGCGCGCCGGCAGGGCCGCGGGAAGGCAGCGCACCGAGATCACCACGCGCGCGTAGGCGGCGTCGCGCAGTAGCGCCAGACAAGTCGCGCGCCCCAGCGTGGTACGGGTCAGAGGCCCCCCCGGTGCATCCATCCGTCCAGCATGGCGGTGTCGAGGTGGGCGTTCCTAGGGCCTCCAGTCACAATTTGCGCCGCCCGACGTCGGTGTAGGAACCGTCACCTCCTGACGTCGATGGGCGATAGTGGGCGGATGGGCCCCGTGCGAGACGCCGTGGACGCCGTGACTCCGCGTGCCCGACCTCGACGCCGGGCTTGCCTTCTACCGCGATGCCGTTGCCACGTTCTGCGCCCCTGGCGGGTGGGTGGTCGCCGAGCCCGTGGGCGTCCTGGTGGGCCATGTTGGCGTGGTTGACGTGGTTGACGTGGCTGACGTGGCTGGCGTGGCTGGCGTGGCTGGCGTGGCTGGCGTGGTTGGCGTGGCTGGCGTGGTTGGCGTGGCTGGCGTGGTTGGCGTGGTTGGCGTGGTCCAGGATCCCTTCGCCACCACGCGGGTGGTCCTCGGCCTGTCCACGGGCTCCTACGTGGCCGACGACGCCGGGACTCGCCGGCGTGGCGGCGGATCCCCACTCGCGCCAGTCGTCAGCCAGGTCGATGTGGTGGGCCGGTACCCCGATCGTGGATGGCGGCACGTGGCTCGGCGTGACTGGTCGCGCCAGGTCGCCTCGCGCACGGACGGCCCGGTGAGTCGCGGAGACCCTCGCCGTGCGGTCTCGCACCCGAGCCACTGACGAGGGTGACCGCTCTCCGGCACCCGACGGGGCGCGACGCGAACCCCGTCACCGTGACCGCCGTGATCAGGTACTCGGTGCGACCCGCGACGGCGAGGGCGCCGGGAGCCCTCGAGGGACGTCCGGGCCCGTGTCGCGGGGGCTGTCACTGCGTTGGGGCCTCGCCCTAGACTGGAACGGCTAGCGGAGCGCACGACCGACGCCGGCGCAGAGTCTTTTTTGCGTTTCCGTGCTTTTCCGGTAGACTAGTAAGCCGACCTCTCGACGCGTTCGTGAGGTCCCGCGTGCGGGAGCGTTGCCCCCGCACGTCCTGCGGTGCCGTAACAAGGAGAAGGAACCTGAGTAAGCCTAAGGAAGATGCGTTCACCGTCGAGGGAACCGTGGTGGAACCTCTGCCCAACGCCATGTTTCGCGTCGAGCTGGAGAACGGGTACACCGTCCTCGCACACAGCTCGGGCAAGATGCGCATGCACCGCATTCGCATCCTGCCGGGGGACAAGGTGCAGGTCGAGATCACGCCCTACGACATGACCCGTGGCCGCATCACCTACCGCTACAAATAGCTCCGGTTCGAATCGAGAGAGACACGACATGAAGGTTCGCGCGAGCGTCAAGCCGATGTGCGAGAAGTGCAAAGTCATCAAGCGGGAGGGTCACGTGCGCGTGATCTGTGAGAACCCGCGTCATAAGCAGCGTCAGGGCTAGAGAGGACGAGTATGGCCCGTATTTCCGGAGTCGACATCCCGCGCGACAAGCGCACGGTGATCGCCTTGACCTATATCTTCGGCGTCGGTCCGACGATCGCGAGTCAGATCTGCGCCGCGACCGGCGTGGACGAGTCCACGCGCGTCAAGGACCTCTCCGACGCCGAGGTCAACAAGTTGCGCACCTACATCGACCAGAACGTCACGGTCGAGGGTGACCTGCGCCGCGATGTGGCCCAGGACATCAAGCGCAAGATGGAGATCAACTGCCTCCAGGGGATTCGACACCGCAAGGGCCTCCCGGTGCACGGCCAGCGCACCCGGACCAACGCACGTACTCGTAAGGGACCCAAGCGCACCGTCGCGGGCAAGAAGAAAGTGACCAAGTAAATGGCCAAGCCCACCCCGACTCGCAAGGTCCGGCGCAAGGAGCGCAAGAACGTCGCCTTCGGCGTCGCGCACATCAAGAGCTCGTTCAACAACACCATCGTGTCCATCACCGACCCCGAGGGCAACGTCCTGTCCTGGGCCTCGTCGGGCAACGTGGGCTTCAAGGGCTCGCGCAAGTCGACACCCTTCGCCGCGCAGCTGGCGGCGGAGAAGTGCGCGCGCGCCGCCATGGAGCACGGGGTGAAGAAGGTCGACGTGCTGGTTCGCGGACCGGGATCGGGGCGCGAGACCGCGATCCGCTCGCTGGCCGCCGCCGGCATCGAGGTGGTCGCGATCAAGGACGTGACCCCGCTGCCGCACAACGGCTGTCGGCCCAAGAAGCGTCGTCGAGGCTAAGGAAGACCATGGCTCGTTACACAGGACCCGTGTGCCGGCTCTGCCGTCGCGAACGTACCAAGTTGTACCTGAAGGGGGAGCGCTGCTTCACCCTCAAGTGCCCCGTCTCGGAGAACTCCGATCGCCAGACCCGGGCTTTCCCGCCGGGCATGCACGGTCGCGACCGCCAGCGTCAGGGCTCGGAGTACCTCACCCAGCTGCGCGAGAAGCAGAAGGCGCGCCGCACCTACGGCCTGCTGGAGAAGCAGTTCCGCAATCTCTACGAGGAGGCCAGCCGTCGCCCCGGCATCACGGGCACGAACCTGCTGCAGTTCCTCGAGCTGCGTCTGGACAACGTCGCCTACCGGGCCGGCTGGGGTGCCTCGCGCGCCCAGGCTCGCCAGCTCGTGCGCCACGGTCACGTGAGCGTCAACGCCAAGCGGGTGACGATCCCCAGCTACCGCGTGCGCCCCGGTGACGTGGTGACGCTCAAGGCCGCAACGCGCGAGAACTTCAACGTCAAGCGCAACCTCGACACCCTGGACCGCTCGGTGCCCGGATGGCTGGAGACCGGTGACGGCGGCTTCTCGGTCACCGTGCGCGTCGTGCCCCAACGAGAGCAGATCGACGAGTCGATCCGCGAGCAGCTCATCGTCGAGCTGTACTCCAAGTAACTGACCGCGACGTAAGGAGTCCGCATGCTGATCATCCAACGACCCACCGTTGAGGCCCTCGGTGAGGAGGTTGACCACCGCCAGTCCTTCGCCGTGGGACCGCTCGACCCGGGCTTCGGCCACACGCTGGGCAACTCGCTGCGCCGCACGCTGCTGTCCTCGATTCCCGGGGCCGCGGCCACGCGAGTCAAGTTCGACGCGGTGCTGCACGAGTTCGACGTCATCGAGGGCGTGAAGGAAGACGTCCAGGACATCTGCCTCAACCTGAAGGACCTGCTGGTCCGGGTGTACAGCGACGAGCCGGTGGTGTTGCGCCTGGACAAGCGCGGCGAGGGCCCGGTCACGGCGTCTGATCTCTCGACCACCGCCGACGTCGAGGTGATGAACCCCGACCTGCACCTGGCCTACCTGACGTCGCCCAAGGCCACGCTGAGCTTCGAGTTGACCGTGGAGCGTGGTAAGGGGTACGTCGGCGCCGAGGAGAACAAGGGATCCTCGACCATTGGCGTGATCCCCCTGGACGCGATCTTCTCACCGGTGCGCCGGGTCAGTTTCGAGATCGACCCGGTACGTGTTGAGCAGTCGCGCGACTTTGACCGCCTCGTGATCGAGGTGGAGACCGACGGCTCGATCAGCCCGCGCGAGGCGCTGGCGTCAGCCGCCAAGACCCTCGGGTCGCTGGTCGAGCTGATCGCGAGTTTCGACGAGGAGGCGCCCACGCTCGAGTTGGGCGACGTCGGCACGGCGCAGGCCGCGGCGAGCGAGCTGGACATCCGTATCGAGGAGCTCGGGTTGACCGAGCGCTCG
>JAJZYE010000034.1 GCA_021806055.1 Actinomycetes bacterium
TCGTCGGCGTCGCGGTAGAACGGTCCGTCACAGGTCGCACAGAAGTGGATACCCGCACCGATGAGGTCGGCCTCGCCCTCGGCACCGGTACGCCGGTAGAGCGACCCCGTGGCCACCAACACCGCACGGGCGCGATAGCGCGCGCCCGTGGACGTCGTCACCGACGTCCACGACTCGTCCTCGCGCGTCAGCGCGGTCACGCCGACCGCCTGGAGGATCTCGACGCCGTAGCGCTCGGCCTGGCGCCGCATGCGGTCGGCCAGCTCGTGCCCGGCCACGCCGTCGGGGAAGCCCGGGTAGTTGTCGAGCCGCTCGGTGACACCCGCCTGGCCGCCGACCGCCGACTTCTCGATGATCAGCACCGACTCGTTCTCGCGCGCGGCGTAGATCGCGGCGGTGAGTCCGGTGGGGCCACCGCCGACCACGATCACGTCGTAACTGGGCGACGACGCGTGGCGGGCCAGCCCCAGCTTGTCGGCCAACTCGTCGTTGCCCGGCTCGGCGAGGTGCGTCCCGTCGGGGAAGATGATGGTCGGGATGACCCGACTGCCGCCGTTGAGCTCCTCGACCCGCTCGACGTACTCCGGGTGGGTCTCGAGGTCGACCCACTCGTAGGCCACGCGCTGCTCGCCGAGGAAGGTCTTCGCCCGTCGGCAGTCGGGGCACCAGTTCGCCCCGATGACGATCAGGGGGGTGGTGGTCGTCGTGGTCATGGGTGTCTCCTCGCTCTCGTCCTCGTCCTCGCGGGTCGCGCGTGGTTGCTTCAAACTGTACAGATCTGTCTAGTATAGTGGGTGCATGGCCACTCGACCTCACGCCCGCGAGCGCCTGGTGGACGCCGCGTCGACCCTGTTCTACCGCGATGGCATCAACGCCACCGGCATCGACCGCGTCATCGCACGGGCCGGCGTGGCCAAGGCCAGTCTCTACAACAACTTCGCCGGCAAGGACGAGCTCGTGGCGGCCTACCTGGAACGGCGCCTGGCGCGGGTCACGCGCCTGCTCGACGAAGTCGAGGCGGCGCACCCCGCGTCACGGCGCGTCGACGCCTTCCTGGCGCACCTCGAACGCGCCGCGCAGCGCGGGACGCTGCGCGGCTGCGCCTTCGCCAACGCCGTCGTCGAGGTGGCGGCGGACTCCCCCGCGCGAGCGGTGATCGACCGCTTCTACCAGCGCCTCGAGCGGTTCTTCGCCGACGCGCTGGGCGTCGACGTCCGCGAGCCGGGCGTACGCCAGCTGGTCATCTGCTACGACGGCGCCATGGCGATCGCCGCCGCACTCCGGGACCCCTCGGTGTTCACTACGGCGCGCGCCCTCGCCGACACCGTGGCCGACGCCGTGGTGCGTGGCCCCCGCGGGGAGTGACCTATGGCCCGCGTAGCGCGAGGGCTCGACGTCGCCCGCGCCTAACGTGGTGGTAGACGACGCGCGGCGCGTCGAGTGCGCGAGAAAGGATCCCCATGAGCGGAACCGGTGAGGGGCTGATGGCGGTGGCGATGACCCGCGACGAAGCCCGCGTGTGGACGACCGGGGTGGAGCCGGACACGCGACCCGAGTCCATCCACGCGCCCTCCGACATGGAGCGCCACCACCACATCCGCGGCGTCCAGCGCCACCACGGCCACGAGGTCGACCACGACGCCAGCGCCTACTACGAGTCGATCGTGCGCGCCCTGGACGGCGCCTCGGGCATCGTGCTGATCGGCCACGGCACGGGCAAGGCCGACGAGATGCTGCGCTTCGTGCAGTACCTGGAGCGCAAGCACCCCGGCGTGGCCGAACGCGTCCTGGGGGCCATCGACAGCGACGTGAGCGCACTCAGCGCCAACGAGGTGCTCGCCCTCGTGCGCGAGTGGTTCGACCACTACAAGAGCCTGCACTAGCCGACACCGGTACCGACCCCGACCCGGTGCTCTACTGGGGACGGTGCCCTACGTGATCCTCGTGGCGGTGGTTCTGGCGATCAACGTCCTGCCGGCCTTCGCGCCGCCCACGTGGTCGGTGCTCGTCTACGCGCGGCTGCGCTGGCACGTGGACCCGGTGGCGCTCGTCGGCCTGGGGGCGGTCGCGGCGGCGAGTGGCCGATGGCTGCTGGCTCACGGCGCGCGTCACGTGCGCGATCACTTCTCCGCGCGCTACCGCGCGAACCTGGGCGAACTGGCGGCGCGGCTCACCGCACGGCGCGCCGGCGTGGCCGCGCTAGCCGCGCTCTTCGTCGTCTCGCCACTGCCCTCGGCCCAACTGTTCTGCGCCGCGGGCTTCGTCGAACTGCCGATCGCGCCGCTGAGCGGAGCCTTCCTGCTCGGGCGTCTGGTCACCTACTCGATCTACGTCACGACCGCGGTACTGGTCGAGAACCAACTCGGGGACTCCCTGACGCGGGTCTGGTCCTCGCCCTGGTGGATCGCCGGCCAGGTGCTGCTGGTCGCCGCCCTCGCCGCTCTTCCGCTCATCCCCTGGGGACCACGCGCGCGACGTCGCGGGCCCGGTGCCTAGGGTACGGATCGTGTACGACGAACCCGCAGCCGGGCCCCTGGCGCTCGTCGGCTCGGGCGAGTACCTGTCGGTCATGGCCGACGTCGACGCCGAGCTGCTGGCGGGTCGGCCCGCGCGTTACGTGCAGCTGGCCACGGCTGCGGTGCCCGACGGGCCCGACGTCGTCGCACGCTGGCACCGCCTCGGCGAGGAGCAGGCGCGACGCCTCGGCGTCGAGCCGGTCATCCTCGACGTCGCGACCCGTGACGACGCCCACGACGACCACCTGGCGTCGCGGGTGGCGGGGGCGGGCCTCATCTACCTGTCCGGCGGCCACCCCGCCTACCTGGCCGACACCCTACGCGGCACGCCCGTGTGGTCCGCCATCGTCGACGCGTGGCGCTCGGGGTCCGCTCTGGCGGGCTGCAGTGCCGGCGCCATGGCCCTGACCTCGTGGGTGCCGTCCCTGCGCCACCCTCGCCAGGGGGCCACCCCCGGGCTCGGACTGCTGGCCCACCTGCGTGTGATCCCCCACTTCGACGCGTTCGCGTCGCGTATGCCCGACGTCGTCAGCCGATTCCTCACGCCCGCCGACGCTCAGGTCACTTTGCTCGGCATCGACGAGGAGACCGCGATCGTGGGCGGGCCCTACGAGTGGGTGGTGCGCGGACGCCAGAGTGCCTGGCGCCTGAGCGCGAGTGGTCGCGAACGTCTCACCCCGGGGACCTCCTTCACGACGCCCGCCTGATCGCGGCGGCGGCACCCGTCACGTGTTGACCGTCTCGGGTCGACCGTTACGAGTCGACCGTCACGAGTCGACCGTCACGAGTCGACCGTCACGAGTCGACCGGTCCAACCAGGACGGCGAGCAGGTCGGCCAGCCACGCACGGGCCCGCGCCTCGTCACGATGGATCAGCATCTCCCCGCTCACGCCGTGGTAGATCGTCAGGATCGCCGCCGCGAGCCCGTCGGCGCTGCGCATGGACACGGGCAGGTGACCTCGTTCGACCGCGTCGTCGACGACCCGGGCGAGGGCCTCCTGAACCGCGTCACGCCGCTCGGCCAGCTGCGCGCACAGCGCGGGGCGGCGCGCGGCGTAGAGGGTGAACTCCGCCACCACGAGCGACCAGGCACGGTCGAAGGACAACGCCGCCACCACGCGGTCCACGAGGTCGCGGCGGGCGGGTCGCTCCTCGCAGACCAGCGCCACCGTCACCTGCTCGGTGATCGCCGTAGCGCGCTCCTGGTAGAGGGCGAAGAACAGCTCGTCGAGCGAGTCGAAGTTCGAGTAGAAGGCCCCGCGCGTGTAGTGAGCCCGCTCGCAGACGTCCTCCACGCGCACCCGCCCCACGCCGAGCTCGGCGAAGGCGGCGAAGGCGGCGTCGAGGAGCCGTCGACGGGTCTCGGCTCGACGGCGGGTGACGCGCCCGCCCGACCGAGTATCCGGCGGGAGCGGGTGCGCGGGGCTGGTCGACACCACGGCGACTCCTTTCACGGCGACCACGATGGTAGCGCCCTCGATACAACAGTGTATCCGCTACACTAACGTATCTGATACACTTATGTATTGAAACGACCGTCAGGAGGTCTCGTGATCGGTTCCACCACCCCCCCGAGCACGGGCGTCGCGCGCTTCCGACGCGAGGTGGGCGACGCCGTGAGCTGGCGCACCACGGCGCTGGTGGTGGGCGTGCTCCTCCTACAAATGGGCTTCATCCTCAGCTACGTCGGCGCGTTCCACGCGCCCCGGCCCCACGACGTGACGCTCGGCGTGGTGGCGGGCCCGCGCACCACGGCCCTCGTGGGCTCGCTCGACGCGTTGACGGGTCACCCGATCGCTGCGCGCGCGCTCGCGAGCGCGAGCGCGGCGCGCCGCGACGTGATCGACGGGCGCCTGAGCGGAGCCCTGGTGCTCGGTCCCGCGTCGAACGATCAGCTCACGGTGGCGTCGGGCGGGGGCGTCGCGGTCGCCGAGAGCCTCACCGCGGTGGTGATGCGCGTGGAGGCCGCCGCGCACCGCCACGTCGCCGTCATCGACGCGGTGCCGCTCCAGCGAGGCGACGCCCGCGGCCTCACCGGCTTCTACCTCGTGGTCGGGTGGCTCGTCGGCGGCTACCTCGCCGCCGCGTTGCTCGGCGTCGCGCGGGGCTCGCGACCCGCCAACGAGCACCGAGCCCTTCTCCGTCTGCTGGCCCTGGCGCTCTACGCCGGGGTCTCGGGCCTCGGCGGGGCGATCGTGGTCGGGCCGATCCTCGGCGCGCTCACCGGTCACACGTTGGCCCTGTGGGGGCTCGGCACCCTGGTCGTCGCCGCGGCGGCGATGGTCACGGTCGCCCTGCAGACCCTGGCCGGCGTCATCGGCATCGGGCTCGCCGTGGCGCTCTTCGTGGTCCTCGGCAACCCCAGCGCGGGCGGTGCCTACCAGTCCGCGCTCCTACCCCCCTTCTGGCGGGCCCTCGGCGGCGCGCTGCCCAACGGCGCCGGCGTCGACGCGGTGCGCCGACTCGTCTACTTCGGCGCGCGCGGTGCCAGCGGCGACCTCGCCGTCCTCGCCCTCTACGCCGTCGCGGGCGCGGTGGTGTCGCTCGTCAGCGCCGGCCTCCTGGCGCGGCGCCGGTCACCGTCGTGACGCCACGGCCTCCTCGAGCACCGCGGTGATCGCGGGGCCCAGTCGCGACGCGCCGGCGTAGAGCGCCAGACGCGCGCCCGCGCGCCCGTGGAGGTGAGCCGACAGGGCGGCGGCCGACAGGGGGTCGTGACCGCGCGCGAGTGACGCACCGATCAGCCCGCTGAGGACGTCCCCCGAGCCCGCGGTCGCCAGCGCCGCGGTGCCCGCGCGCGCCACGCGCACGCGCCCGTCGGGATCGGCCACGACGGTGGTGGGGCCCTTCAGCAACACGACGCACCCGCTGGTGCGCGCCAGCGCACGCGCCGCGCTCACCCGATCGTCGCCCGCGGGCGTCCCGTGGAGCCGCGCGTACTCGCCGTCGTGGGGCGTGAGGATCCACGGGTGGGCCGCGACCCGCGCGCGCGCCACCAGGTCACCGTCCAGGGCGTCGGCGTCGAGCACCACCGGGGCGGGCGCGGCCTCCAGCCACGGACCCAGCCACGACGCCGCTCCCGCGCCCACGCCCGGTCCCGCCACCACCGCACGGCAACGCGGGTCGACCGGCCCGGCGTCGACGCGTACCGCCTCGCGCGCCACGTCGCCCGCGGCTGCGTCACGCGCGGCCACGCGCACCATCGACGCGCCGCCGGCGAGGGCTCCGAGCACCACCAGCGCGCCGGCGCCGGGCATCATCGCCGACCCGGCGTACACCTGCAGGGCGTGGCGCCACTTGTGGTCGTCGGGAGCCGTGCGCACGACGTCGACGAGATCGGCGTCGTCCATGACGCCGTCGGTCACGAGGTCGTCGTGCGGGACCACGATACCGAGCGAGGCGTAGCGCAACTCGCCGACCAGGTGCGCGGCGGGTCCGGTGACGTGGGCGAACTTGACCGCCCCCAGGGCCAGCGTGACGTCGGCGCGAGGCGGCGAGCCCAGCAGCGCGCCGGTGTCCGCGTCCACTCCCGAGGGCAGGTCCACGGCGAGCACGCGCGTCGCGGGGCTCAGCGACGGTGCGGTGTACGGCCGCGAGCAGCCGAGCCCGAACGCCGCGTCGATCACCAGGTCGTAGCCGACGAGTGACGTCGGCGCGTCACGCGCCTCGATCACGTCCACGCGCGCGCCGCGCGCGCGCAGCCAGGCACCGGCCACGCGCCCGTCCCCGCCATTGAGGCCCGGCCCCACCACCACCGCCACCCGGGCGCCGTAACAGCGACCCAACATCCGGCGCGCCTCGTGGCCCACCGCCGTGCCGGCGGCGCGCACGAGCGCGTCCGTCCCGCGCGCCGCCGTCGCGCGCGCGTCGGCCTCGCGCATGGCCGCGGCGCTGAGCAGGGGAATCACGTTCGACCCGACCGCTCACACCGCGCCGGCGCGCCGGTGCGCGTACGTCCCGTCATGGACTCGAGTCTGCCACGACGCGCCCTAGCCGCGCCGGGGGGCACGCCACGAGGGGCGCGTCAGCGGCCCGATCAGCGCCTCGAGCGCCCGCGCCGCCGCGAGCACCGTCCACTCGTCGTGCGCGCGTCCGAGAACGGCCACCCCCACCGGCAGGCCGTGGACCAGCCCTAGGGGCACGCTGGCGATCGGCCAGCCGGCGATGGCCGGCGCCATTGTGGCGACGCTCGCCGGTCCCGGGTGTCCGCCCACCACCAGGTCGCTCTTCCACGCCGGTCCGTACGCCGGGGCCAGCACCACGTGGGCGCCCTCGAAGGCCGGCTCCAGGCACGTCGCGATCGCCCAGTCGAGGTTGCGCCGACGCGCCGGGGCGTAGGCCTCGCCGGCGCGACCCCCGCTGGCCAGGGCCGCCAGGAAGTGGTCGTGACCGAAGTAGCGCTGCTCGCGCGCGGCCTCACGGTCCTCGTAGTCGACAACCTCGGCCAGCGAGGACACGCCCTCGCCCGGCCGGTCGGCCAGGTACGCCGTCAGGTCGTCGACGATCTCGCACTGCAGCACCGTCAGCTCGTCGTTTCCCTCCTGCTCGCCCGGCACCGCGAGGTCGCGCTCGCGCACGACCGCCCCCGTCCCCCGCAGCGCCGCCACCAGGTCGTCGAAGAGCGCATCGGTCGCCGGGTGCTCGGTGCGCCAGTTGGCCGCCACCACGTAGGTGAGTGGCTCCTCGACAACGGGCGCCGCCCGCGCGCCGAGGACGGCGAACAGTCGCGCCACGTCGTCGACGCGCCGACCCATCGGTCCCGGGCTGTCCTGGCTCGCGCTGATGGGCACGACCCGGCTGGCGGGGACCACGCCCACCGTGGGCTTGAGCCCGACCACACCGTTGAGCGACGCCGGGCAGACGATCGACCCGTCGGTCTCGGTGCCCACGGCCAGCGGCGCCAGCCCCGCCGCGAGGGCCGCACCCGAGCCCGACGACGAGCCGCCGGCCGAGCGGTCCAGGGCCCAGGGGTTGGCGACCAACCCGCCGGTCGCCGAGTAACCACTGGTCGAGCGCACCGAACGAAAGTTCGCCCACTGGCTGAGATTGGTGCTGGCCAGCACGATGGCCCCCGCCGCGCGCAGCCGCGTCACTAGCTCGGCGTCGCGCGCTGGTCGACCGGCCAGGGCCGTCGATCCGGCCGCGGCGGGCAGTCCGATGGCCTCAATGTTGTCCTTCACCACGACCGGCACGCCGTGTAGGGGGCCCCGCAGGCGACCCGCGCGACGCTCGGCGTCGCGCTCACGCGCGAGCGCGAGGGCGTCGGGCGCGAGGGCGGCGATCGCGCGCAGGGCGGTCGGTGACGCGGCGTCGTCGAGCGCCGCCACCCGCGACGTGAGCACCTCGACCAGGTGCACCGAGGTCAGCGCGCCCGCCGCCAGTGCGTCCAGAACCTCACTCGACGACAGGTACCCGAGCGCGGCCGACGCGTCGTGGGGGTCGGGCGAGGTCGCGGCGGGCGACGACGGGTCGCCGCCGGACAGGTCAGACGGGGACGGGGACGGATCGAACGCGGCGTCGGGCACAAGC
>JAJZYE010000035.1 GCA_021806055.1 Actinomycetes bacterium
CGCGACGAAGGCGGCCCCTGCGGCGGCGCGCGCGGCTCGCGCGCGCGCCTCGCGCGACAACGCCGCGCTGGTCTCGCGGGTCGACGCGGACGGGTGATCGTGCGCCGGGGAGCCTTCGTGGTCTTCGAGGGAATCGACGGCTGCGGCAAGTCGACGCAGGCGCGCCGCGCCGCGCGCGAACGCGGCGCCCTGCTCACCTTCGAGCCCGGGGATACGGCGCTCGGAGCCGACCTGCGCCGTTGGCTGCTCGACGCCGGGCCACCGATGGCGCCGGCGACCGAGGCGCTGCTGATGCTGGCGGACCGTTCCCACCACGTGCACACGGTCATCGAGCCGGCGCTGGCGCGCGGTGACGCGGTCGTGAGTGACCGATTCTTCGCGTCGACCCTCGCGTATCAGGGCTACGGTCGTGGCGTCGACCTCGAGGACCTCGAGGCGGCCACCGACTTGGCCATTGGCTCGTGTCGGCCCGATCTCACGGTGTGGCTCGACGTGTCCCTCGAGGTCGCGAACGAGCGACGCGCGCGCGACGCGCGCGATCGCTTCGAGTCGGCCGATCTCGACTTTCACGAGCGCGTGCGCGTCGGGTACGCGGCGCTGGCCGCCCGCGACCCTGATCACTGGACCGTCATCGACGCCGAGGGTGACGAGGACGACGTGGCGCGAATGGTGGCGGGCCACCTCGACGCGCTGTCGTGGGGAGACCATGGCTGACGTCTTCTCTGCGTTGGCGGGTCAGGAGCGGGCGGCGGTGGCGCTACGCCACTACGCGCGCGCGCCGGTGCACGCCTACCTCGTGACGGGCCCGTCGGGCGCGGACCTCCACGGCGTCCTGGTGGCCTTCGCCGCGGCTCTGCAGTGCGCCGAGCACGGGTGCGGGCACTGTGAGCAGTGCCGCATGGTGCTGTCGGGCCACGACCCTGACGTCTACGTGGCGCCGCGCGCCGGGCTGGCGTGGCGCGTCGACGAGTTGCGTGAGGCCGATCGCGTCAGCCGGCGGCGCCCGCTGTCGCGGGGGCACCAGATCGTGATCATCGAGGACGTCGATGCCGCGGTGGGCGGGGCGTCGCCGGCGGCCGCCGCGCTGCTCAAGTCGCTGGAGGAGCCCCCGGCGCGCACGGTCTTCCTGCTCAGCGCGCACGACACCCCACCCGAGTTGGACACGGTCGTGTCGCGCTGCGTGCGCGTGGCGTTGCGCGCCCCATCCGACGCCGAGCTGATTGCCACGTTGGTGGGTGAGGGCGCACCATCGGCGGTCGCCGAGCTCGCGGTGGGTGCGGCCCACGGGGACCTGCGCCGAGCGAGGGTGCTCGTCGACGACCCGGGACTTGCGGCCCGGTTGGATCGCTGGCGCGCGGTGCCCGATCACCTTGGTGGCACGTCGGCCTCGGCCTCGGCGCTGGCGGACGAGTTGCTGCGCGCGCTCGACGCGGCGAGTGAGCCACTGGCGGCTCGCCAGCGTGAGGAGATCGCGCGCGAGGCGCAGGAGGTGGGCTCACCGCGGGCGGGCACGTCGCGCAAGGAGCTCGACGCGCGTGTGCGACGTGAGCAACGGCGCTTTCGCGTCGATGAGCTACGCCTCGGGTGCGCGACCCTGTCGCGGGCCTACCGCGACCGGTTGGTGGAGGCGGTGTCAGCGGGTGGCGACGCCGGGCCCCGCGACCGGCACCGGGCGCAGGCGGCGCTGCGGGCGCTGGACGTGGTGGCCGAGGCTGGTCGGCGCCTCGAGGGAAATCTGGACGAAACGCTGCTCGTTCATGACCTGCTCCTCTCACTGGTCGACGTGTAGCGGGGCCGGTGGCGCGGTCGACTAATCTTGCTGCTTGCGCCTGGGTAGCTCAGTCGGTAGAGCAGCGCATTCGTAATGCGCAGGTCAAGGGTTCGAATCCCTTCCCAGGCTCCGGTTCACCTCACGGGCGAAGTCCCGCGAGCGCTCCTCCCAGTCGTGGTAGCGATCGAAGCTGGGCGCGGCGGGTGAGAGCAGTACGACGCCGCCGCCGCCGAGCGCGTTGAGCGCGTGCGCCACGGCGTCGCCCATCGTGGCCGCTCGGTACTGGACCACGCCCGGCGCTCGCTCGCGCGTGGCCTCGGCCAGACGCCGTCCGGCGTCGCCCATCGTGACGAGGGTGGTGGCGGGGCGCCGTGCCGCCAGCGCGTCACTCAGCCCCGTGTAGTCCACGCCCCGGTCGTAGCCGCCGGCGATGAGCGCGACGGGTTCGTCGGCGAAGACGGCGAGTGCGGCGAGCGTGGGCAGCGGCGCGGTCGCGAGTCCGTCGTCCACGAAGCGCACGGTCCCCCCGTCGTGCGCGTGCGTCGCCACCAGGGTGAGCCGTCCGGGCAGGGGGACGAACGAGGCGGCCCGGTCGGCCACGGCCGCGATCACCTCGTCACGCGACCGCTCGGTCAGGGCCGTGACGCAGGCCAGGGCGAGAGCGACGTTGCTCGTGTTGTGCGCGCCCAGCAGACCGAGGGGTCCGACGAGGCCGCCGTCGTCGGGCGCGACGTAGGTGACGTCACCCCCGAGCTGGCCGCCCGCCTCGCGCAGGGTCGCCTGGTCGGCCACGAGGGTCCGGTGCCACCCCTCGGCGCGGGTGAGTGAGAGCTTGTCGTCGCGGTACTGCTCGAGCGAACCGTGCCAGTCGAGGTGATCGGCGCCGAGCGAGGTCACGACCACCACGGACGGCGCGACGTCGATGTCGACGCACTGGTAGCTCGAGACCTCCACGACGAGCCAGCCGTGCGTGTCGTCGAACTGGGGGTCGTACGGGGGCCGCCCGCTGTTGCCGACGCGGTGGGCCTCGTCGCCCGCGCACCGGAGGAAGAACGCGATGAGCGCGGTGGTCGTGGACTTGCCCTTGGTCCCCGTGACGGCGACGACGCGAGACCGGTCGACGTCGTGCAGCCACAAGTTGAGCGCCGAGCAGACCACGACGCCGTGGTCCTCCAGGTCGAGCACGTCGGGTCGGCGTCGGGGGATGCCGGGGCTCTTCACGACCGCGTCGCACGTCAGGAGGGCCTCGTGGCCACCGTCGGTGGTCACGAGCACGTCGCGGCCGCGGGCGGGGGCGTCGTCCACCAGGACGAGGGACGCCGCGAGTGCGCGCAGCCGTCGATGCGTGGCGTGGCCCTCGATGCCGTAGCCGAAGATCCCGACCCGTCGCCCGGCGAGGTCAGCGAAGCCAGTGGGCCGGAGCACGCGTGGGTCCTCGGGGTTCTAGGAGATCGTCGAGCGCGCCGGCCGGCGTACGCGCCGCCAGCGCGGCCAGAGCGGGAACGTCGCGCCACGTGGCGAGGTGTGCGGTCGCGGCGAGCGCGGTGGCGCTCTCGTCGGGGTCGCCGACACACTCGAACGGCTTATGGTGCTCACCGAGCCCAACCAGGTCGGCGAGCGAGGCGAGGCGACGGGGATCGCTCAGGGGCTCGACGCCGAGCATCGCGCGCAGGGCCGCGCGGTCGACGAACGGGGCGAGGACCAGGTCGATGAAGAGGCACTTGTCGCACTCGCCGCACCACGAGGCGGCGCGCGTGGCGGGGTCCTGAGTGAAGGCGCGGTTGCAGCTGCGAAAGACCTGGTGGTACTGGGGGAGGCGACTGAACACCTCGGCGACCCACAACTCGCTGCGGTCGCGCAGCAGGCTCGCCACCGTGAGCGAGTCGCCGACCGCCTCGTCGAGCGCGGCGCTGATCAGATCCTCGGCCGCGAGCGACTTGCTCCACTGGTGGTTGACCTCGCGCGCCCCGACGCGCAGGTTGGGCACCGACGCCGAGTGCTCGTTGCTCATCACGACCCCGCCGCGGCCGGTGGACAGCGCCGCCAGTGCGGCCAGCAGCGTGATCATCGCGGTGACCGGGACGTGCCCGCGCAGCTGATCGTCGCGCGGCTGCAGCACCTGGGGGTCAATCGCGCGCGTGGCGCGCAGGATCGGGCGCCCGGTGACGGCGGCGGTCTGGTCGAGGACCGCGAACCGGCCACTCGAGGGGCTGACGATGAAGAGGGCCTGGTCCAGGTGTGCGGGGAGGGTCTCCACGCTCACCACGGAGTCGATCCCGCCGCCGAAGGGGATCAGGACCCGCGACGGATCGAGCGCGGCCGCCGCGGGGACGCCGGCCCGCCCCCCCTCGACGACGACGTCGTCGAGGGTCAGGTCATTGCGGTAGGCGAACTCCCCGAGCCCGTCCACCAGTGCCGCGTGCAGTAGCGCCATCGCGTGGGGGCCCACCGGGGTGTCGCCCAGGTCGATCACGGGCGGCGCGCCGACCTTGTAGTACGAGAGGCCGGCCAGCAGGTACCACAGCTGGGCCACCGCCGTGGTCGGCGCTGGGCGCAGGGACCCCGCGCCCGCGAACACGACCGTCTCGCGAAAGACTCGCCCGTCGAGGTCGAAGTTCGCCGTGAGGGTGTCGTCGGTGACCTCCAGCCCGACGTAGGTGAAGCGACGGGCGCGTTGGGTCATCGTTCCCATCGGGACTCATGCTACGTGGCGCCGGGCGACGAGCGCGAAGCGACCGCAGGGTCGCACGGCGCGGTCGCTGAAGAAGAGCGCGTCGTCGTCGGTGCGCTCGGTGCAGGCGCGTACGTGCTCGCCGCCCACGCCGGCCGCGCGCAGCCGGTGCTCGACCACGCGGGTGAGGTCGAGCACCGAGCGGTCGCCACGGTCGTCCCGCAGCGCGCCGGGCACGTCGGTGAAGTGGGCGGCGACCTCGGGGCCGACCTGGTAGCGGTCACCGGCGATGGCCGGTCCGATGAAGGCGTGGACCTGCTCGGGGGGGCCGAGCGGGGCCAGCGCACTCTCGAGGACGCCGGCGACGAGTCCCCGCCAGCCCGCGTGGGCCACCGCGAGCCGCCCGTGGTTCGCGTCGACGAGCAAGACGGGAACGCAGTCGGCGACCAGGATCGCCAGGGCGACGTCGGGTGACGACGTGACCAGCGCGTCGGCGCTCGCCGACGCGGCGTCGCGCGCGTGCCGCACCTCGACGACCCCGCACCCGTGAACCTGGTGGACGATGACCAGGGCGTCCTCGGCCACGCCGGCCGCGTCGGCCACGCGTCGACGATTCTCGCGCACCCGGGCCGGGTCGTCCCCGACGTGGTCGCCCAGGTTGAGGGAGTCGTAGGGGGGATCGCTCACGCCGCCCGCGCGCGTCGTGACGAAGGCGTCCACGCCGAGTGCGCGGGCGTCCTCGAGCACGAGCACGTCGAGCAGTCCGCGCCGCGACGGGATCAGTGAGGCGCGTCGTGGCACGCGGGGCACACTCCGGTCAGCTCGAGGACGTGATGCACGTCAGAGAAGTGGTGTTCGCGAGCGATCGCGCGGGTCCAGCCCTCGAGGGGCGGGATGTCGATCTCCCACGTGGCCCCGCACACCCGACAGGCTAGGTGGTGGTGGTGCGTCTCGGCGGCGCAGCGCCGGTAGAGGCTCTCCCCGCGCTCGGTCATCACCGCGTCGACGTCGCCGCTGGCCACGAGCTTCTTCAGCTGGGCGTAGACCGTGGCCAGGGCCACGCGGTCCCCGCCGGCCGCGATCCGTGCGTAGAGCTCCTGGGCGCTGACGAAGCCCGCCATCTGGTCGAGCGCGGCCACGATGGCGCGTCGCTGCGTGGTGTCGCGCGGGCTCACGCGAACCGCCGGCTGGAGGATTTGTTTTCTAGAATGGTTCCAACTATACTACCTGGAACGATTCTACACAAGGGGACAGCAATGGGAGTGACAGTGCCGCACGCGCGCCGGTGGCACCGCGTCGCGATGGTCCTGGTGCTGGCGGTCGTGGGCGTGGGCCTGAGCGGGTGCAACTCGGGCGGGTCGAGCGCGAGCGGGGTCATCGCGGCGCTGGGCGCGGAGAACCAGTACGCCAACGTCATCGCGCAGATCGGGGGCCGCTACGTCCACGCCTCGGCGATCATGAGCAACCCCAGCGTGGACCCGCACACCTTCGAGGTGTCCACCTCGGTCGCCCAGGCCGTGTCCCAGGCGCGCCTCGTCGTGCAGAACGGGCTCGGGTACGACCAGTTCATGACCCAGCTGGAGGCGGCGTCGCCCTCCTCGTCGCGCCGGGTGATCGACGTCCAGCACCTCTTGAAGTTGAGTGACGCGACGGCGAATCCGCACCTGTGGTACAAGCCCTCGACGATGCCGATCGTGGCCGCGGCGATCGAGCGCGACCTGGCGGCGATGGCGCCGGCGCACGCGGGTTACTTCGCCGCGCGCCTGGCGAGTTTCCGCTCGTCCTACGCGCCACTGACCGCCGCGATAGCCGCGTTTCGTGCTCGCTTCGCCGGTGACGTCGTGGCGACCACCGAGCCCGTGGCCGACTACCTGCTTGCCGCGCTCGGCCTGGTCGACGCGACACCGTGGCGTCTCCAGGCGGACGTGATGAACGGGATCGACCCCTCACCCGAGGACGTGGCGACGCTGCAGACGATGATCCGCGACCACCACGTGGCGGCGCTGTGCTACAACGCGCAGGTCACCAGCTCGGTCACTCAGGCGCTGGCGGCGCTGGCGCAGAGCGCCCACGTGCCGATCGTGGCGGTCTACGAGACCATGCCCGAGCCGGGCTACGACTACCAGTCCTGGATGCGCGCCGAGATCCGCGCGTTGTCGCGAGCCCTGCGCACCCACGCCTCGACCACGGTGCTGCGATGAGCGCCCACGACGCCTCCCAGGCGCTACTCGAGGTGCGCGGCGTGCAGGTCAGCGTCGAGGGGCGCGACATCCTACGTGACGTGAACTTCTCGATCAACCACGGGGAGTTCACTGGGCTGATCGGCTCCAACGGCGCGGGAAAGACGACGCTGTTCCGCGTGATCCTCGGTATCCAGGAGCACGCCTCGGGCGAGGTGCTCGTGCACGGCGAGCCCCTGGCGCGATCCAACCGGTCCATCGGCTACGTGCCCCAGAAGGTCTTGTTCGACCCCGACCTGCCGGTCCGGGCGCGCGACCTGGTGGCGCTCGGCGCCGACGGACATCGCTACGGCCTGCGTCGCCGGTCGCGCGCACTGCACGAGGCGGTGGACGAGATGCTCGACGCGGTGGACGCGAGTGACTTCGCCGATCGCCGGGTCGGCGCCCTCTCGGGCGGGGAGCAGCAGCGCGTCCTGATCGCCCACTCGCTCATCAGCCGCCCGGAGCTGCTCCTGCTCGACGAGCCCCTGGCCAACCTGGACCCGGGCAGCGTCCAGGAGATCATCGCGCTCTTGCACCGCGTCTCGCAGCGCCAGCGGGTGGCCATCCTCCTCTCGGCGCACGAGATGAACCCCCTGCTGCCGGTGATGGACCGCATCGTGTACGTGGCCAACGGGCACGTGGCGAGTGGGACGACCGACGAGGTGGTGCGTCCCAGCGTGCTCAGCACCCTCTACGGGCACCACGTCGACGTGCTGCGCGTGCACGGCCGGGTGCTCGTGGTGGCGACGGCCCTCCCCGCGGGCCCCGCACCCAGCGACGGGCACCCCGAGTTCGTGGTCGAGTAGGTGCGCGTGGGCTGGCTCTTCGAACCCGGGTGGTGGGCGAACGGCACCGTGCGCACGGCGCTGCTCGTCGGCCTGGTCGTCGCGGTCACGTCCGCCGTCGTCGGGGTCTTCACGGTGATGCGGGGCCAGTCCTTCGCCGGCCACGCGTTGACCGACGTGGCGACCGCGGGTGGGGCCGGCGCCTTCCTGGCCGGCGTGGCACCCCTGGTGGGCTTCGTGGGCGGCGGCGTCCTGGGGGCGGGCGCCATGGACGCGATCGGGGTGCAGCGAGTCAAGGGTCGCGACATCGCCACCGGCGTGGTGCTCGGTGCCGCCATGGGGCTGGCGGCCCTCTTCCTCTTCCTCTCTGCGCGCAGCAGCTCGGCGAGCGGGACCACGCA
>JAJZYE010000036.1 GCA_021806055.1 Actinomycetes bacterium
AATCAGTTCCAGGGGCAGGAGCCGGGAACGCCCGAGGAGATCCAGGAGTTCTGCTCGACGACCTACGGCGTGACGTTTCCCCTCTTCGAGAAGATCGACGTCAACGGCGAGCAGCGTCACCCCGTCTACCGCGAACTCGTCGACGTGGCGGACGCCGACGGCTACCACGGCGATATTCGCTGGAACTTCGAGAAGTTCCTCGTCGCACCGGACGGGTCCGTGCGCCGCTTCGCCCCTCAGGTCACGCCCGAGGACGCCGACCTGGTGGCTGCCATCGAGGCGGCGTTGGCCTAGTCGGTCTCATTCGTCCACGCCCACCCGGCGCAGCAGGCGCACGTACGTGGGCCGAAAGCCGTACCCGAGCCAGAACCGTTGCGCGTCGCGATTCGTCGCGCGCCAACTGGTCTCCATGACGCGCCCCCCGCGGCCCCGGGCGTCGGCCAGCGCGAGGTCCACGAGCGCCGTCGCCACGCCGCGGCCCCGGTGCTCGCGCGCCACGGCGACGGTGCTGAGGTGCCAGCTGTCGTCGTAGGAGCCACGGCGCGCGTCGAGCGGGAAGGTAATGGCCTGCGCCACGACTCGCTCGCCGTACTCGACCAGGTGGTGGATGGTGTCAGGGTCGTCGAACGTCTCGATCAGGGTGGCGCGCAGTGACTCCTCGTCGGCGTCGCGTAGGAAGCTCGGCCCGAGGGCCTGGGCGTGATCGATCTCGCGCGCGAGCACAACCGCTGCGTCGAGATCGTCCCCGCTTCCTCGGCGCCAGCGGTAGCCGACGGGCAGCGGACGTACGCGCTGATCGGACAGACGCCGCGAGGCTCGCACGCTCACGCGCGCGAAGCCCAACTCGAACCACGGGGTGGTGCGCGTCACGTCGTCGAGGGCCCAGGCGATGTGGCGGGCGGCGCCGGCGTCGAGCCAGGCACGCCCCGCCACGGCGTACAGGGACGCGAGGGTGTCCACGTCGTCGAAGGACGATCCGTCGGGCCCGATCCAGGCCGCACGGCCCGCGCGGTCGTCGAGGACCGCGCCGTAGAGGTGGCCGACGACGACTCCCCGTCGACGGGCTACCCACAGCGAGGGGGCGGCCGCACGCAGCGCGTCGGCGGTGACCGCCCGGTCGAGCGCGGGGGCGACGAGGTTGTTGCGCCGGGCGTCGTCGCGCAGACGTCGAGCGATGCGCGTGACGACGGCGTCCACGTCCTCGAGCGTGAGCGGGGCGACCTCCATTGATCGCCACGCTATCGAGAGTGTGCCAGAGTTGCCGGGTGGTTCTGCGCGCGACACTCTTCGATATGGACGGTCTCCTGATCGACTCCGAAGTCCTCTGGCACCGCGCGGAAGTCGAGATCTTCGGGGGCCTGGGGGTGCCGATCTCCGAGGCCGAGGATCGATCGACCAAGGGAATGTTCGTCGCCGAGGTCGTGGACTTCTGGTACGAGCGCTACCCCTGGCGTGGTGTGTCGCGCGACGCCATCGTCGCGCGCCTGTTGGCCCGGGTGGGCGACCTCATCGACACCGAGGGGCGCCTCCTGCCCGGTGCTCGCCGCGCCCTCGACCTCGCCGGCGACCGGGGGCCGCTGGCGCTCGCGAGCTCGACGCCCGCACCGCTCATCGAGCGCAGCCTGGAGCACTTCGGACTACGTGAGCGCTTCGCTGCGGTGCACTCCGCGGACGCCGAGCCCTTCGGCAAGCCCCATCCGGGAGTCTTCTTGAGCGCGGCGGCGTCGCTCGGCGTCAATCCCCTCGAGTGCCTGGTGTTCGAGGACTCCGCGGCCGGCGTGCTGGCGGCCAAGGCGGGCCGCATGAGCGTCGTGGCGGTGCCGGCGGGCGAGGACCGTGGCGAGCCCGTCTTCGCGCTGGCCGACCTGGTCCTGGCGTCGCTCGAGGATCTCTCGGCGCAGTGGCTGGACGAGCGTTTCGCCCGCCCGCGGGACTAGAGGATCTTGGTGAAGCGCGTCGCCAGCTCGTGGGTGAATGTGCCGGGCGGGAATGACGTAACCCGCGTCCACCCGGTGCGTGGGTAGAAGGCGAGGGCCTCGGGTTGAGCCCGGCCGGTCTCGAGGTAGAGCTGGCGGTAGCCCAACTCGCGCGCTCGTTGCTCGGCCGCTTCCATGAGCGTCCGGGCCACGCCCGAGCGACGGAGGTCCGGGCGCACCCAGAGCCGCTTGACCTCGGCGAGGTGCTGGCCGGCGTCACCGATGCGGCGTATCCCGACGCCGCCGGCGAGGTGACCCGCCTGGCGCGCCACCAGAAAGGCTCCCTCGGGGGGTGCCAGCTCGTCGGGGTGCAGGTGCGCGTCGTCGTCGATCTGGCCGTAGCGCCGTTCGAGCTCGTCGACCGCGGCGTGAAAGACGCTCGCGGCACCGCTCGACGTGATCGCTTCCTCGTACACCGAGACCTGGGACGCCACGCGACCAGCGTAGGAGATGGCAACGCGGAGGCTTTCACTACCATGGGGGGACCGAAATGGGGAGATACGTGTTCCAGCCCGTCAGTGCAGAACTTGACTTCGTCGCCATCGAGGAGGCTGAGCTCCTCCGCTGGCGTCGTCACGACGTCTTCGCCCGCTCCATGGCGCACCGACTCGGTGCGGAGCCGTGGGTGTTCTACGAGGGACCGCCGACGGCGAACGGGATGCCGGGCCTGCATCACGTCTGGGCGAGGGTCTACAAGGACCTGTTCTGCCGCTTTCACACCATGCGGGGTCGCTACGTCGCCCGGCGGGCCGGGTGGGACACCCACGGGCTACCGGTCGAGGTGCAGGTGGAGAAGCAGTTGGGCATCTCGGGGAAGAGGGCCATCGTCGAGCAGGTGGGCGTCGCCGAGTTCACCCGCCTGTGCCGCGCGTCGGTGATGGCCTACGTGGAGGAGTTCGAGCGGCTCACGGAGCGTATCGGCTACTGGACTGACATGGAGAACGCGTACTTCACGTTCCACCCGTCCTACGTCGAGTCGGTCTGGTGGCAGCTCCAGCAGCTCTTCGAGCGCGGTCTGCTCTACGAGGACTTCAAGGTGGTGCCGTACTGTCCGCGCTGCGGCACCGCCCTGTCGAGTCACGAGCTCGGCCAGCCCGACGTGTACCGCGACGAGGTCGACGAGAGCTGTTACGTGCGGCTGTCCCTGCGCGACGCGCAGGACGTGACCCGCCTCGGTGCGACCCATCTGGTGGTGTGGACGACGACCCCGTGGACCCTGCTGTCCAACGTGGCGGTGGCGGTAAACCCCGCCATCACCTACGCCGTCGTGGACGGCATGGTGGTGGCCCAGTCACTGGTGGACGCGGTCTTCGGCGAGGGCGCGCACGTCGAGCGCACGTTCGACGGGACCGCCCTGGTCGGTGTGCACTACGAGCGACCCTTCGACGACGTCGCCCTGCCCGCCGGTGTGGACGCCGCCTACGTGGTGGCGGCGGACTACGTCACCACTGACGAGGGAACGGGCTTGGTGCACCAGGCGCCCGCCTTCGGCGAGATCGACCGCCTGGTCGCGCGCGCTCACGGGTTGCCGATGGTGAACCCCGTCGGCCCCGACGGCACGTTCACGGCCGAGGTGGCGTGGTTGGAGGGACGCGACGTGCGCGAGGCCAATCCGGCGATTAACGACGAGTTGGCACGTCGGGGGCTGCTGGTTCGCCGTCAGGAGTACGCGCACGCGCTGCCGCACTGCTGGCGATGCGGCACCATCCTGCTCTACTGGGGCAAGCCCAGCTGGTACATCGCCACCAGCTCGTTGAAGGACCGCCTGCTCGAGGAGAACGCGACCGTCGACTGGCACCCCGAGCACATCCGCGACGGGCGCTTCGGGGAGTGGCTGTCCAACAACGTCGACTGGGCCCTGTCGCGGGATCGCTTCTGGGGCACACCGCTGCCGATCTGGCGGTGTGCGGACCAGCACGTCACGTGCGTGGGCTCGCTCGAGGAGCTGTCGACGCTGGCCGGTCGCGACGTGCGCGACATCGACCCGCACCGCCCGGCGATTGACGAGGTCGTGGTGGCCTGTCCGACCTGTGGGCGTGAGGCACGCCGCGTGGAGCCCGTGATCGACGCGTGGTTCGACTCGGGGGCGATGCCCGCCGCCCAGGTCGGCTTCCCGCACGCGGTCGGATCCCGCGAGGCGCTCCAGTTCCCGGCCCAGTTGGTGGCCGAGGCGATCGACCAGACGCGGGGGTGGTTCTACTCGTTGCTCGCGGTCAACACGCTGGTGTTCGGCACCAAGCCGTACGAGCACGTGCTGTGCCTGGGGCACATCGTCGACGAGGACGGGCGCAAGATGAGCAAGTCCGTCGGCAACGTCATCGACCCCTGGGAGATCCTCAACACGCGCGGCGCCGATCCCCTGCGGTGGTGGATGTTCTCGCAGGGCTCGCCCTGGACGTCGACGCGCGCCGGGATGAGCGCGATCGACCATTCACTGCGCGAGACCCTGGCCACGCTGTGGAACACCTTCAGCTTCTTCGCGACGTACGCGTCGCTCAACCACTTCGATCCCGAGGACCGCGAGGTGCCCGAGCTCGATCGTCGCCCGGACGTCGATCGGTGGATCGTGTCGCGCCTCGAGGCGGTCACCGAGGCGGTCACGACGGCCATGGAGGGCTACGATCCGCTCGTCGCCTCGACGGCGCTCGCCGGGCTCATCGACGACGTCTCGAACTGGTACGTGCGGCGCAGCCGCCGCCGGTTCTGGCGCACGGATCCCGACGCCCCGCGCTCGGACTCCCTGGCGGCCCACGCGACCCTGCTCGAGGTGCTCCAGCGGGTGACGTTCCTGCTCGCCCCCTTCTGCCCGTTTGTCGCCGATCGTCTCTACCGCGAGTTGGTCGCGGCGCCCGACGACGCGTCCGTGCACCTCGCCGATTGGCCCGTCGCGGATCCGTCACGGCGCGACGAGGACCTCGAGGCGTCGATGGCGCTCGCGCGTCGGCTGACCTCGCTGGGCCGTGCCGCGCGCGCCCAGGCGGGGGTCAAGGTACGCCAGCCCCTGGCGCGCGCCCTCGTGTTCGCGTCTCCGCAGTCGCCTCGCCCCCCCGCGGGGGTGGTGGAGGACGAGCTCAACGTGGATCTGCTCGAGTACCGCAGTGAGATTGCCGACGTCTTGACCTACGAGTTCGTACCCAACTTCCGACGACTCGGCCCGCGCCTGGGCGAGGCGACCAAGGAGCTGCGCGACGCCCTCGCCGCGCTGGATCCCGTGGCGGCGTCGCGGACTCTCGAGGAGGGTGGGGTGTTGCACGTGACCCTGTCGTCGGGCGACGTCGCGCTCGACGCGCAGGATCTCGAGCTGCGCGTGCACACCCAGGAGGGGTTCGCCGTCTCGCGCGACGGCGCGGAGGTCGTCGCGCTGGACCTGCTGGTGACCGACGCCCTGCGTCACCGGGGGTACGTGCGAGATCTCGTTCGACAGATCCAGGACCTGCGCAAGCAGTCCGGTTTCGACGTCGCGGACCGGGTCGTGGTGCACGTGACCGGCGTGGATGATCTGGCCGACAGCTTTACGGAGGTCGCCCGCGAGGTCCTGGCGCGCGAGGTCCTGGCGCGCGAGGGAGTCGGTGAGGGCACCGCGCTCGAGTTCGACGACGCCCGTTCGGCGACGGTGTGGGTCGCGCGCGTGGTCTAGGGGACCGCGTCGTCCAGGCGACGCCGACGCTCGCGGCGTCCCTACGACGCGGTGTTGAGTTTCTCGAGCAGAGTCGAGAGCGTCTCGCGCTCGTCGCCCGAGAGGCGCGTCCCCAGGTGGCGTTCGAGGTAGTCGAGGTGCACCGCCAGGGCACGGTCGAGTCGGGCGTCACCCTCGGGGGTGATGGCGACGTAGGTCGCGCGCCGGTCGTTCGGGCACGAGCGGCGCTCGACGAGACCCGCGATCTCGAGGCGATCCACCAGGCGAGTGGTCCCGCCCGACGAGTGCACGATCGCGTCGGCGACCTGGTTCATCTTCAGGCGCCCTTCGGGCGCCTGACGCAGTTGGAGGAGGACCTCGAACCACGCGAGGGGCGTCTCGCAGGCGGCCTCGAGCTCGAGGCCTAGCTGACGCGCGAGGCGCGCGTTGGTCTCCAGCAGTAGGGCGAACAACTGGACCTTCTCGTCGCCCGAGGGGCAGGAGCTGGGCTGGATCGTCACCACTTCAGTGTAGCAGCAATAACTTCCTAGTAAGTTACTATTTGACAAGTTATTGCATAAGCAACTATACTAGGCGTTGCACAGAGAGTGCGAGAACTGTCCAGGAGAATGACACCACTATGAGCAACCTGCCCACCCCCGGCACCTACACCGTCGATCCGACTCACTCCAACATCACGTTCGTGGCACGCCACCTGGTCGCGTCCAAGGTTCGTGGAAGCTTCACCGAGTTCGAGGGAACGATCACCATCGGTGACAGCATCGAGAACTCCTCGGTCACCGCGACCGCGCAGGCGGCGAGCATCACGACCAACAACGAGATGCGTGACGGCCACCTGAAGAGCGCCGACTTCCTCGACCAGGAGCACTTTCCCGTCTTGACCCTCACGTCGACGTCGATCACGCCCAAGGGTGGCGACAACTACACGATGGTCGCCAACCTCACCGTGCGCGGGGTGACCAAGCCCGTGACCTTCGACCTCGAGTACCTGGGCAGTGGTCCGGGCATGGCGCCGGGCGTGACCGTGGTCGGCTTCGAGGCCCGCGCGGAAGTCGACCGTCGCGACTTCGCCGTGAACTTCGAGGGATCGTTGGAGAACGGCAGCCTGGTCGTTGGTAACAGGGTGGTGCTCGAGCTGGCCGTGGAGGCGGCGCACCAGGCCTAGTACCGCGTCGCTCGCGCCCCACGCCGTGCCGGGAGACCGGCGCGGCGTGGGGCGCGCGTCGTTGGGAGGCGAACGCGAGGGATGCCGGGGCGATGGCGTGACCCGCGTTTGCTGGCAGACTGGTCCGATGCCATTTGTTTCCCTCAACCCCACTACCGAAGAGGTCATCGCCGAGTACCCGGTCGCGTCGCCGTCCCAGGTCGACGCAGCGCTGGAACGCGCCCACCACGCGTTCGCCTCGTGGCGCGTGACGCCGTTCAGTGAACGGGCGCACGTGATGGTACGTGCGGCCGAGCTGCTCGAGGGCGAGGTGCCGGTCATCGCCGCCCTCATGACCAGCGAGATGGGAAAGTCGTTCAACGCCGCGCGCGGTGAGGTGGTGAAGTGCGCGTTGACGATGCGCTACTTCGCCGAGAACGCCGAGGAGTTCCTCGCGACGCAGACGATCACGACCAGCGGATCGCGCAGCGGGGTGCGCTTCGACCCGGTCGGGGCGATTCTCGCCATCATGCCCTGGAACTTCCCACTCTGGCAGGTGGTGCGCTTCGCCGTGCCGACGCTGATGGCGGGCAACGTGGTGGTCGTCAAGCACGCCCCCAACGTCCCGGGGTCCGCGCAGTACCTCACGGACCTCTTCCTGCGAGCAGGGTTTCCCGAGGGCGTCGTGACGAATCTCTTCGTCGAGGTCGACACGATCGGAGACATCATCGCCGACCCGCGCATCGCCGGGGTGACGTTGACCGGGTCGGAACGAGCGGGTCGCTCCGTCGCCGAGATCGCCGGTCGGCACCTGAAGAAGTGCGTGCTCGAGCTCGGCGGGTCCGACGCGTTCATCGTGGGTGCCCACGCGGACCTCGACCTGGCGGTTCCGATGGCGGTGACGGCACGCGTCCAGAACAACGGCCAGGCCTGTATCGCCGCCAAGCGCTTCATCGTGGTGGCCGAGCGGGCGAAGGAGTTCCTCGAGCGCTTCAGCGCCGCGATGGCTGCGGTCCCGACGGGCGACCC
>JAJZYE010000037.1 GCA_021806055.1 Actinomycetes bacterium
GGTCTGGTCAAAGCCCCGGGACTGCTGGCGATGAAACTCCTGCGAGTGGGTCACCACGACACGTAGGACGCGCCCGAGGATCACCTGCTCGCTCTCAAAGGCCACCACGCCAGGTAGCTCGTCCTCGTCGACGACCCAATAGTCCTTGCGGGCAACAGCCAAGAGATCGGGGTGTAGCGACGGCGGCACCGAGCCCACGAAGCACAGCTCGAGCTCGCGCACCAGCGCCAGGTTGTCCGCAGAGTCCATGCCGGCGTCAAAGACGACCGTGAGCTGATCGTCGGTGCCGGGGAACTGACGACGCAGGGCACTGAGCGCGGTGGCGAACTGGGTGACGTCGGGTCGGTTGCCCGAGTAGGCGTGACTGGCCACAGGGATCGCCCCGTCGCGGGTCACGATGAGCGAGAGCCCCACGATGCGCAGGTCGTGGCGCTTCTGCTTGGAGTGGCCCCGTCGCGCGATGGTGTTGCGTTCGTTGGCCGAGTCCACGTAGGTGACCACGTTGGTCATGTCGAGCACCAGGCCCGAGATGTCGATGCCGTAGGAATCGACCATCCTCTCGACCACCATCCGGTGGATCTCTTGGAGATCAGCGGGCGAGAGCCGGTCCATGGCGTCCCAGAACTTGCGGTGATCGAGCGCGGCTAACGGGAGCTTCACGAGCCGGTCGCCCGCGGTCTTTTGCCACCAGTCCGAAAAGGCCAGCTTCGAACACGGCGCGACCACCCGATTGGCCACCATGAGTTCGAGGTAGGTGCCCACGCTCGCGGTGGTGTCGTCGCGTCGCGGTCCCACCACGGCGTCGACGATCTCTCGCAGGTGGAGCCGGCCCAGCACCGAGAGGGCGGAGGCCAGGTCACCGAACCCCAAGTGTCTCGTGCGCTCGGGGAGCACTTGGGCCCCGGCCATCGCCGCCTCGATGTCGCTGGCTTTGCCCAGGTAGCGCTGGGACACGATGCGCGGTTGGCCACCTACCCGGGCCGACTCGACCAGGTAGTAGTAGGTGTGCCCGGCCACCTTCTTGGAGATGATCGAACTCATACTTTAGGTAATACACCCTCGTGGCAATCAATGCAAGAACCCTCGACCACTAATCGCGCTGGTCACGCGAATCTTTGAAGGGAATCTCTCCGAACGAATGGAGCGCGCTCAGGAGACAGCCCCGAAACTCGCGCTAGCGTGGCGTCATCGCTTCTAGTCGCCACGATTCCCGGGCTCGTGCGGGCGACGCACGTCGCGCGATGGTGAATGGGGCGTCGCTCGCCCTCGCGGGGGCCAACGTCGTGATGCAACTGTCGCGTCGGCCCGTCGGGCGCGCCGTCGCCGAGAGCACCGTCGTCAGCGGGTCGCTCGTGCACCACCCCCTCAAGCGCACCCGGACCACGCTGTCCTACGTCATGCTCGCGCTCTACGGCACGGAGGAGGAGCGTCGCGAGCTGCGCCGTCAGGTGAACGCGCAGCACCGGGCGGTGCACCCACCCCCCGGTGGGCCGGTCAGCTACCGGGCCACCGACCCGGAGCTGCAGCTGTGGGTGGGCGCGTGCATGTACGACGGCGTGCGCGACGCGCTCACGCGTCTCTACGGGCCACTGGGTGACGAGTTCGCCGACGAGGTCTACCAGCAGTGCGCGCGCTTCGCCACGACGCTGCAAGTGTCCACCGGCGCGTGGCCGCGCGATCGCGACGCGTTCGAGGAGTACTGGCGCGACGCGTTGACGCGACTCGACGTCGACGAGGTGACCGCCCGCTATCTACGCGACCTGATCGATCTGCGCTTTGTCCCCGCACCCCTCGCGTGGCTGGCCGGGCCCGCCCACCGCTTCGTGACCACGGGGTTCCTGGCACCGGAGTTTCGCGACCTGCTCGGCCTGGCGTGGGACGACGCTCGCCAGCGCCGCTTCGATCGGGTCGTGCGCGCGGGCGCGGTGGTGGCGACCCATCTGCCTCGCCCCCTGCGTGAGTTCCCGTGGAATTGGTGCCTGTACGACGCGCGCCGTCGACTGCGCCGCGGCCGCCCGCTCGTGTGACCCGCCCGCGCGGGGCGCACGGTCGTGGGGACTTTGGGCCCTAGTGGACCCCGGAATGGCGTCACGTCGGCGGAGCCATTTAGATGGAGCCGGGCCGAGTCAGGGTGATGACGCCAGGAGTGGTGGCGCGCCGGCGCCCCAGAAAGAGGAGGGTGGTCGTGCGCGACGAGACGCTGACTCGCACGTTGCAACGTTACGAATCTGCTCCGCACCTGGTGTTTTGGGAGACCACCAAGGCCTGTGGACTGGCGTGTCGGCACTGCCGCGCGTCGGCCCAGACGACGGCGTTGCCCGGTGAGCTGACGACCGCCGAGGGACGCGACCTGCTCGACCAGATCGCCGCGATGGAGGGGCCGCGGGCCATCGTCGTGTTCACCGGGGGCGACTGCTTCGAGCGCGCGGACCTCGACGAGCTCGTCGGCTACGCCGTCGCGCTCGGTTTGCGCGTGGGCGTCGCGCCGTCGGTGACGCCCAAGGTCACGCGCGAGTCGCTCCAGCGGCTCTACGACCTGGGAGTGCGAGCCCTCTCGATCAGCCTCGATGGCGCCTCGAGCGAGTCCCACGACTCGCTGCGCGGGGTCGCGGATCACTTCCGCGCCACGCTCGACGCCCTGGAGATGATGCGTGACATGGGGTTCCGCCTCCAGGTCAACACCACCGTCATGGATCACAACAAGCGCGAGCTCGCCGACATCCTGGCCCTGGTGCGCGCCGCGGGCGTGTCCATCTGGGAGGTGTTCTTCCTCGTGAGCGTCGGCCGCGGATCGTTCATCCGCGAGGTCAGCGCGAGCGAGGCCGAGGAGATCTGCCACTTCCTCGTCGACGCGGCCGATCGCGGGCTGACCGTACGAACGGTGGAGGCACCGTTCTTTCGCCGGGTCCAGGCCGAGCGCTCGGCCGCCGAGGGCGTCGACGTCGCCACCTACTTCGGCCTCGGCGAACTGTACCGGCACCTGCACGAGGGGCTCGAGCGAGTGCCCCACACCGAACGCCCTCGTTCCAGCACGTCGTTGGCCACCGGCGACGGCCGCGGTGTCATCTTCGTGGGCTACGACGGCGAGGTGCACGCGTCGGGCTTCCTGCCGGTGGCGCTGGGCAACGTGCGTGAGCGCTCGCTGGGCGAGATCTACACCAGCCACGAGATCCTGACCGCCCTGCGAGCGGGTGAGCTCGAGGGCGAGTGCGGACGCTGTGAGTACCGGCGGCTGTGCGGCGGCTCGCGGGCTCGCGCCTACGCCCGCACCGGGCGCGTCTTCGCCGATGATCCGGCCTGCGTGCGCACGCGCCCGCGCGTGGCGCTCACGGCGGACTGACGTCGGCGCGCAGCGACGCGCGGGACTCGCGCACGGCGTAGTACACGATGACCAGACCTGAGGCCGGGTCGGCCCACCACCAGCCGGCCAGCGCGTTCGCGCCCAGCCCGAGCACTACGGCGCCCGCCAGGAGTGCGTCGATCAACGTCACGCGACCCTCGGCGCGCAGGACCGGGTTGTCGAGGGCGCGTCCGGTGCGCGCCTTGGCGCGGGCCAGGACGAGCATGGCCGCGGCCGTCGCGGCCGTCCAGGCGATCCCCAGCGGCGACGGGTGGGGGTGCAGGCGGCTCGCCAGTGACCAGACCGCCAGCACCGCCAGGTAGAGCGCGAGTGCCGCGAAGCTGAGGCCGATCAGGCGCTGCGCCCGCTGACGTCGACGCTCGTGGACCGCGCGCAGCTCCCACACCACGACCAGCGAGGCGCCAATCTCGATGAGCGTGTCGACCCCGAACCCCGCGAGGGCCACCGATCGCGCGCGCCACGCCGCCACCGCCAGCACGACCGTGCCGACCACGTTCCAGGTGAGTGTGGCGTACTCGAGGCGTCGCCCCCGCCGGACCAGGTCATCGTGCGCGGCCACGACCCAGTCAATCACGTCGCCCGCGCCCCTACGCTGGGCGCGTGGCCCTCACCGTGTACGGCGTCGCGGCGCTGACCTTCATGATGTGCATGTACGCCTTCGAGGCGCGCGCGCGGGGATTCGTGGCGGCCTTCGCGGTCGGCTGCGCCCTGTCGAGTGCGTACGGATTCCTCTCGGGATCCTGGCCCTTCGGCGTGGTGGAAGCGGTGTGGACCGTGCTGGCCCTACGGCGCTTTGCGCGCGGGACGCCCTGAACGGTCGCGCGAGAGGATCTTGGCGACGGTGGCGGGTGAGAAGCCTTCGTCGTTCAGCTCGCACGCCGCGCTGAGCGACTCGAGGTCGCGGCGCGAGTAGCGACGCTGGTTGCCCGAGGGGCGCGAGCTCGTGTAGTTCATCGCGTGCTCCAAGCGCCGCAGGGTCTGGGAGTCGGTGCCGAGGAGCTCGGTCACGACCGCGAGCGTGAAGAGCGGCTCGTCGGGGTCGTTGACGCGCTGGCGCCACGGCCGATCCCCGGACCCGGCGCGCGCGGCGCCGGGTCCGGGGACGGGGATCGTCACGCGGAGTGCGCGCTCAGGGCGTCGCGCTCGCGCGCCACGTCCACGACGTGGCGTACGTTCACGCGGCGCGGCTTGGCGCTCTCGTGCAGCGGGATGCGCAGGGTCAGCACGCCGTCGACGAACTCCGCGTCCACGTGATCCACGTCCAGCACGTCACCGAGCATCACCCGGCGGGTCACCGTCGTGTCGGCGCGCTCGTGGATCAGGTAGGTGGCACCCTCGGGCAGCGTGCTCTGGCGTCGAGCGCTGAGGCGCAACTCGCCGCGCTCGATCTGCAGGTCGATGCTGTCGAACTCGATGCCCGGCAGGTCGAAGCGCAGCGTTACCACGTCGCCCAGTCGAAACGCGTCCATGGCGGCGGTCGGCCCGCCCGTGGTCTCGAAGAGACGGTCCCAGCGCTGGAGCGGGTCACTCAACATCAACATAGGAAACACCTCCATTCGTGATTGGTAGAACATCCGGTATTGACAGTATACCTATCAATGTACCGTGACGCAACACCCCGTCGCGTGCTCGGACGTGACGCCCTCGGGGCCAGGCGCCGTGGCGGGTCTACAGATCGGAGAACTCACCCGGGGCGTCGAAGATCGCCGTCTCGGGTGCGTGGCGCCCCGCCGTGGTGCGCAGTGGGATCTCCTTCATCAGCCAGGCCAGGGCGAAGGCGACGACGGCGAAGGGCACCGCCACCTCGAAGACGAACTGGAGCGAGTGGCTGAACGCGTCGATGAGCACGGTCCGTGGTCCGGTTGGTAGCTGGGCGATCTGGGCCGGGTTGGCGATGAGGTTGCCCCCCTGGAGCAGGCGGGCGATCGACGGGGTGGCGCTCTGACGCAGGGTGGCCAGGAGCCGGTTGTCGAAGACCGCACCGAGCACCGAGACGCCGAAGGCGCCGCCGATGGTACGAAAGAAGGTCGCCGTCGCCGTCGCCGTGCCGAGCTGGTCGTGGGGCACCGAGTTCTGGACCGCGACGACGAGGACCTGCATGACGAGCCCGAGCCCGAGGCCCACCACCACCATGTAGAGCGCCACGTAGCCGAAGGACGTGGTCGGCCCGAGGTGGGCCATGAGGTCGAGCCCCAGTGCGGTGACCGCCGAGCCGGCGATCGGGAAGATCTTGTAGCGACCGGTGCGCGACACCAGCTGTCCGCTGACGATGAAGGTCGTCAGCATGCCGAGCACCATGGGCAGCAGCTCGAGGCCGGACTTGGTCGGGGACGCGCCGTGGACGATCTGCAGGTAGAGGGGCAGGTAGACGATCGCGCCGAACATGGTGAAGCCGATGACGAAGCCCACTGCGGAGGCGGCGTTGAAGGTTCGGTTGCGGAAGAGCCTCATCGGGATGACCGGCTCGGTGGCGCGCAACTCGACCAGGCAGAACAGCACCAGCAGCACGACGCTGGCAATCGCTAGCCCGATGATGGTCGACGAGCCCCACGCGTACTGCACGCCACCCCACGTGGTGAGCAGAATGAGCCCGACGACGCCCGACGAGAGCAGGGAGATGCCCCACCAGTCGATCTTGTGGGCCACGCGCACGACGGGCACGTGCAGCACCGCCGCGATGGTGGCCATGGCCACGATGCCAATCGGCACGTTGATGTAGAAGATCCAGCGCCACGACACCTGTTGGGTGAACCACCCTCCGGCGAGGGGGCCGAGCACGCTGGACAGACCGAAGACCGCGCCGAAGTACCCCATGTAGCGGCCCCGCTGGCGCGGCGGGATCACGTCGCCGATGATCGCCTGGGAGCCCACCATCAGCCCGCCGGCGCCGATGCCCTGCACGGCGCGAAACGCGATCAGCTCCATCATGTTCTGGGAGAGCCCCGACAGCATCGACCCGACGAGGAAGATGATGATCGAGAGCTGGAAGAACGACTTACGACCCCACAGGTCGCCGAACTTTCCCCAGAGGGGCAGCGAGATGGTCGACGAGATCAGGTAGGCCGTGACCACCCACGACAGGTGGTTCAGCCCGTGCAGGTCACCGGCGATGGTCGGCAGTGCGGTGGAGACGATGGTCTGGTCCAGCGCCGCCAGGAACATGCCCAGCATGAGTGCCATGAGGATCACCATCACGCGGCGGTGCTCCTCGCGGGTGAACTCGTGGTCGGGCGGGGCCGCCGACGAGGGGTCGAGCAGGTCACTGGTCACTGGTGGTCCTCCGTTGTGGTCTGAAGTGAGGTGGCGAAACGGTCGAGCAGGTCCGCGAACGTGCGTCGCTCGCGGTCGTCCCACGTGGCGACCACGCCCGCCAGCAGGTCGCGGCGCGCGTCGACGACGCGGCCCAGCACCGTACGCCCCTCGGGCGTGAGGTGCACGCGTGTCGCGCGGCCGTCCTCGGGATCGGGGTCGCGCGTCACGTAGCCCAGGTGCTCGAGCTGCTGGGCCTTGCGCGTGACCGTGGGAGTGTCCACGCTGAGCAGGTCGGCCAGCGCGCTGACGCGAAGGGGCTCGTCGCCGTGGAGGCTGAGCTTGTAGAGCAGGGCCGTCCCCGCGCGGTCCAGGCGGACGCCGGCGCGTTCCAGCAGCCGCTCGTGCGTGCGGGCTTGGCTGAGGGCGCGCACGATCGACTGCAGGCTGGCCTGAATGGTCGCCAGCGCGTCGGTGTCCGGGACGGTCGTTCCCTTAGTAGTTGCTTTCGGCACGCAACTAGTCTACGGCTCGTCGCGACGTCCGTGACGCGCCGCCGCGTCGGCGATGCGGCCGCCCGATGGGGACCCGCCCGGGGAACCCGCCCGTGCGGCTCGGGCGTGACGCTCCTCGCGTCGGGAGGCGCCGATCGCGTGGTGTCACGGGCTAGCGCGTCGCGGTCGTGGGCTCCAGTGTCACGTCGGCCCACAGGGCGCGGTGGTCGCTCCCTCCGGGGCTGGCGCCCCCGTCGTGGGTGCGCCAGGGTCCGCGGCCCAGGAGGTGGTCGATCTGGGAGTGGGGGACGCGCGCCGGCCAGGTGCGCGCCCGCACGAGCGAGTGCCACCCCGGCAGGAAGAGCCGCAGGGGCGGGCGCCAGGAGTTGAAGTCGCCGCCGAGGATGATCGGCAGGGTCCCGAGTCGCGCCACCAGCTCGCGCACCTCGCGGTACTGGCGAAAGGAGCCGTGGCTGAGGTGGGCCCCGTGGACGGCCACCACGTGGAACGGCTGGTCACCCAGGCGCAGACGCGCGACCAGCACCGCGCGCGAGACGCGCTCGCGAGGCAGGCGGCGCAGCGCTTCGGCGTGGATCTCCTCGATGGGCAGCCGCGTCAGCAGCCCGAGCCCCCATTCGCCGCGCTCCACGTCGTGCGCGCCGCGGCGTCGGCGC
>JAJZYE010000038.1:0-4686 GCA_021806055.1 Actinomycetes bacterium
GACGCCGGTGCCCGGCGCCGCCGGCTTCATGAGCACCCGGCCCGCGCCCGAGGACCCGATCACGGGGTAGACGATCGTCGATCCCGCCAGCGGCACGTCGAAGAGGTTCTTGCGCGCCTCCTCGATGCCCTTCTGGACCGCCAGGCCGGCCTCCTTGGCCTTACCGTAGCCCAGGCCGACGCGACCCTTGCCGTCACCGATGACCATCAGCGCGGTGAAGGAGAAGCGTCGCCCACCCTTCACCACTTTGGACACGCGGTTCACCTTGATGGTGCGCTCCTCGTACTGTTCGAGATCGCTCATTAGAACTCCAGTCCTCCGGCGCGCAGCTCGTCGGCGAAGGCGGCGACGCGGCCGTGGTAGTCGTAGCCGCCGCGGTCGAAGACCACGGTGGTGATGCCAGCGGCACGAGCCCGCTCACCGAGCAGGGCCGCCACGGCCTTGGCCCCGGCAATGTTGCCGCCGGAGACGGCGCGCAGCGCCGGCTCCACCGACGAGGCGGCGGCCAGGGTGCGCCCGGCGTCGTCGTCGATGATCTGCGCGGAGATGTGCTTGTGGGAGCGGCTCAGCGCGACGCGGGGTCGCGCCGCGGTGCCCGCCAGGCGGCGCCGAATGCGCGCGTGACGCCGTTGACGCAGTTCACGAGTGGTGCGGGCCATTTACTTCGCTGCCTTTCCTGCCTTGCGCGCCACTCGCTCACCGAGGTAGCGCACCCCCTTGCCCTTGTAGGGCTCGGGCTTGCGGAGCTTGCGGATGGACGCGGCCACCTGGCCGACGATCTCCTTGTCGGGCCCCTTGACCACGACGCGCGTCGGGGTGGGGACGTCGAAGGTGACCCCGTCGGGGGCCCGGAACTGCACCGGGTGCGAGAATCCCAGGGCCAGGTCGAGCACCGCGGGCGCGGACGTCGCGGCGCGGTAGCCCACGCCGATGATCTCCAGCTCCTTGGTCCAGCCGCTGGTCACCCCGGTCACCATGTTGGCCACCAGGGTTCGCGTCAGGCCGTGCAGGGCGCGGTGGCGCGTCTCGTCGGTCGCGCGCTCCACGCTCAGCACGTCGCCCACCTGGGAGAGCGTGATGCCCTCGGGCAACGGACGGCTCAACGTGGCCTGGGGGCCCGTCACCGTCACCACGTTGTCGGACACGCTCACCGTGACGGCTGCGGGCACCGTGATCGGGTTTCGACCGATACGCGACATCAGCGCACTTCCTTTCTCGTCGCAGCGTTACCAGACATAACAGAGCACCTCGCCACCCAGTCGGGCCTTGCGGGCCTCGCGATCGGTCATCAGCCCTCGGCTCGTCGACACGACGGCGACGCCCACGCCGCCCAGCACCTTGGGCATCTGGTCGGACTTCTTGTAGATGCGCAGACCGGGCTTGGACACGCGCTTGATCCCGATGATCGACTTGCGTCGGTCCTCGGCGTACTTGAGGTCGATCTTCAGCGTGGCGCCCGGCTTGTCGACGTTCGGCGTCACGCGGAAACCCGCGATGAAGCCCTCGCGCTCGAGCAGTCGGGCCAGGTTCTCCTTGAGCTTCGAACTGGGCATCGAAACGTTGTCGAACGCGGCGGCGTTGGCGTTGCGGATGCGCGTCAGCATGTCGGCGATGGGGTCGGTCATAGTCATCGCGTCTCTCCTACCAACTCGCCTTGGTCACGCCCGGCACCTCGCCCGCGTGCACCATCTCGCGCAGGCAGATGCGGCACAGGCCGAACTTGCGGTACACCGAGCGCGGCCGGCCGCAGCGCTCGCAGCGCGTGTACGCACGCGTCGAGAACTTGGGGGTCCGCTGCTGCTTGATCCGAAGGGCTTTCTTCGCCATAACTATCGATTCTCCTGCTTGAAGGGGAAGCCGTACGCGCGAAGGAACGCGCGGCCCTGCTCGTCGTCGGCCGCCGTGGTCACGATCGTGATGTCGAACCCGCGCGGTGCGTCGATCTTGTCGTAGTCGATCTCGGGGAAGATCAACTGATCGTTGACGCCAAAGGTGTAGTTGCCGTGGCCGTCGAAGGATTTGGGCGACAGTCCCCGAAAGTCGCGGATGCGCGGAATGGCCAGGCTGATCAGGCGATCGAGGAACTCCCACGCGCGAGTGCCGCGCAGCGTCACCTTGACGCCGATGGGCTGACCCTCACGCAACTTGAAACTCGCGATCGACTGCGTCGCCCGCGTCACCACGGGCTTCTGGCCGGTGATCATCTCGAGGTCGCGCTGGGCCCCCTCGAGCAACGACGCCTGCTGGGTGGCGCGGCCCACGCCCGAGTTCAAGACGATCTTCTCGAGGCGCGGCACCTGCATGATGTTCTCGAGCCCCAGCTCGACGCGCAGCGCCTCACGGATCTCCTCGTCGTAGCGGACCTTCAGACGCGGACGCACGCTCATAGCGCCTCCCCACACTTGCGGCACACGCGCACCTTCGTGCCGTCCACCAGGCGATAGCCCACCTTGGCCGGACCCTTGTGGCCACCGCACCACAGGCTCACGTTCGAGACGTGCATCGGCATCACCTTGTCGATGATGCCCGCCTGCATGTTGGCGCCCGCCAGCTTGGTGTGGCGCTTGGCGATGTTGAGGCCATCGAGGGCCACCATGTCGCGACCGGGCAGCGCCTCTTCCACCCGCGAGCGCTCGCCGCGGAACTTGCCGGCGATCACCAGCACCTCGTCACCCTTACGGATCTTCATCACAGCACCTCCGGCGCCAGCGAAATAATGCGCATGAACTTCTTGTCGCGCAGCTCGCGGCCCACGGGACCGAAGATGCGCGTCCCACGCGGCTGGAGCTGGTCGTTGATCAACACGGCGGCGTTCTCGTCGAACTTGATGTACGAGCCGTCGGGACGCCGCTTCTCCTTGGCGGTACGCACGACCACGCAGCGCACCACGTCGCCCTTCTTCACGGCGGCGCCCGGGATCGCGTCCTTCACGGTGGCGATGAAGACGTCACCGATCGAGGCGTAACGGCGGCGCGAGCCGCCCAGCACGCGGATGCAGAGCACTTCCTTGGCGCCGCTGTTGTCGGCCACCTTGAGACGGGACTCCTGCTGGATCATCGCGCACGCTCCACAATCTCGGTCAGACGCCAGCGCTTCAGCTTCGACAGCGGACGCGTCTCGACGACCCGGACGCGATCGCCCACGCGCGCCTCGTTGTCGGCGTCGTGCACGTAGAGCTTCTTGGTGCGCTGGACGGTCTTGCCGTAGCGGGGGTGGCTCACACGCTCATTGACCGCCACGACCAGGGTCGAGGCCATCTTGTCGGACACCACGACTCCCTCGCGCACCTTGCGCGGGTTGGTGCGCACCGTCTCGTTGCTGGCATCACTCATGACTCACCTTCTTGCGCGGCCTCGGCGGCCGCAATCTCTCGCTGGCGCAGGAACGTGGCCAGGCGCGCGATGTCGCGACGTACGTCCCCGAGCCGGGCCGAGTTGTCCAGCTGGCCGGTGGCCAGCTGGAAACGCAGGTTGAACAACTCGCGGCGGCTCTCGCTCAGGCGCTCCACCAACTCCTGGTCACCCAGCAGGCGTAACTCCGCCAGATGCTCTCGGGTCTTGGCCATCAGATCGTCACCTCCGGTGTCCCGTGCGTCCCGGGACGCACCACGAACTTCGCCTTGATCGGGAGCTTCTGGATGGCGCGCTCCATCGCGGCGCGGGCCAGCGCCTCGTCAACCCCACCCAGCTCGAACATCACGCGACCGGGCTTCACCACCGCCACCCAGAACTCCGGGTTGCCCTTGCCCGATCCCATGCGCGTCTCCGCGGGCTTCTGGGTCACCGGCTTGTCGGGGAAGACCCGGATCCAGACCTTGCCGCCACGACGCACGTGGCGGGTCATCGCGATACGGGCCGCCTCGATCTGGCGCGCCGTGATCCAGCCACGCTCCATGGCCTGGATCCCGAAGTCGCCGAAGGCGAGCTCCGTGCCGCCCTTGGCCATGCCGGGCATGCGGCCACGCTGCTGCTTGCGGTGGCGTACCTTGCGGGGCATCAACATGGCTACTCCACGTCCTTTCGAAAGTGCGGCGTGTCGGTGTGATCGCTCGCCGTGCGACGCTCGATCTCCTCCTCGACGCTCAACTGGCGCTCCACCTCGTCGGCCACGCTGAGCAGGTCGGCGGCCAGCACCTCGGTCGCCACCATCTCGGCCTGCGCGGCCACGGCCTCCTCCAACTCGGTCTCGGCGAGCACCGCCGTCACGACCGCCTCGGCGGAGGCGGGGGCCGGAGCGGGGGCCGCGTCGACGCGACGCCGACCGCCTCCCGCGCGCACGACACCCTTGGCCGGGCCGCCCGACGCCGTAGGCACCGCGTCGCCGGCCGCCATTGCGGCCTCGCGCACGATCTTCTCCGCGTTGTTCAACTGGTACGGCAGGATGTCACCCTTGTAGATCCACACCTTGACGCCGATGCGACCCGTCGACGTGCGAGCCTCGCGAAAGCCGTAGTCGATGTCCGCGCGCAGCGTGTGCAGCGGCACGCGCCCCTCGCGATACGACTCGCGCCGCGACATCTCCGCGCCCCCGAGTCGACCCGACGCCTGGATGCGCACACCCAGCGCGCCCGCCTTCTGCACGGTCTGGATCCCGCGCTTCATCGCGCGGCGAAAGGCCACGCGACGCAGCAGCTGGTCGCAGATCCCCTGAGCGATCAGGGCGGCGTCCAACTCGGGCTGCTTGATC
>JAJZYE010000038.1:4696-7638 GCA_021806055.1 Actinomycetes bacterium
TGGATGTTGAGCGAGATCCGGTTCTTCTGACCGGTGATGCGCTCGAGTTCCTTCTTCAGGCGCTCGGCCTCGGCGCCGCGACGACCGATCACGATGCCCGGGCGGGCCGTGTGGATGTCGACGCGCACGCGATCCGAGCTGCGCTCAATCTCGATGCGACTCACCGCCGCGCTCTCCAGCTGGCGCGTGAGGTAGTCGCGGATCTTCCAGTCCTCGATGACCAGCTCTTTGTAGCCGCGCTCGCGGAACCAGCGTGACTTCCAGTCCGTCGTGATGCCGAGGCGGAACCCGTAGGGATTGACCTTCTGACCCATTACTTGTCCGTCTCCTCGGTGGTCTGCGTGGACGCCGTGTCGTCCCCGGTCGTCGTCTCGCCGTTCTCGGTCTCATCGGCGGCGTCGGGCGCCTCGGCGTCGGGGACCTCGGCGTCGGGGACCTCGGCGACGGGCGCCTCGACGTCGACGGGCGAGGCGGGGGCGACGGTAGCGTCGACGCTCACGTCCTCGACCACCTCGTCGATCCCGCTCTCCTCGAGCTCCTCGGCCCGCGCCGCGGCCTGCGCGGCGCGGGTGGTGCGTTGGTTCAGACTGGCCTGCTGGTCAGCCCGGCGCCGCGAGGACGATACCCGTCGCGCCCGCGAGGCGCTCGCCTGCGCGCTGCGCGCGGCGCGCACGACCTCGAGGCGATCGTCGTCGAGGCGCGACACGATCACCGTGATGTGACACGAGCGCTTGCGGATCTTGCCCGCCCGCCCTCGCGCGCGCGGCGAGAAGCGCTTGAGCGTCACGCCCTCGTCGGCGTAGGCCGCCGACACGTACAGCTCGTCGGCCAAAAGTCCGTCGTTGTTCACGGCGTTGGCCACGGCCGACGCCAGCACCTTGCCGATGACGCCCGCCGCCTCGCGCGTGGTCAGCGCCAGGATCTCGCGCGCGCTGTTCACATCCTCGCCGCGAATGAGGTCCAGCACGACGCGCGCCTTGCTCGCCGACATGTGATAGCCGCGCAGCACCGCACGGGTGCCGGGCCGTTCGTTGGTCTTGGGACCGGTCATCAGCGCCGCCCCGCCTTCTCCTGGCCCGCGTGGAACTTGAAGGTCCGCGTCGGGGCGAACTCGCCGAGCTTGTGGCCCACCATCGACTCGTTCACGAACACCGGCACGTGGCGGCGCCCGTCGTGCACCGCGAAGGTGTGGCCCACCATGTCCGGGATCACCGTCGAGCGCCGGCTCCAGGTCTTGATGACCCGCTTCTCACCCGCGGCGTTCAGCGCGTCCACCTTCTTCAACAGGTGGCCGTCGATGAACGGGCCCTTCTTCAAACTACGTGACATGGTCTACCTACCTCCGTGAGCCGCGTCCGCGGCGGCGTCGAATGATGAGGGCGTCGGACGTCTTGGGCAGACGCGTGCGGCCCTCGGGCTGGCCCCACGGCGAGACCGGGTGGCGTCCACCCGAGGTCTTGCCCTCGCCTCCACCCAGCGGGTGGTCCACCGGGTTCATGGCCACGCCGCGCGTCTGGGGGCGCACGCCAGCCCAGCGGCTGCGCCCAGCCTTGCCGACCTTGATCAGCTCGTGCTCGGAGTTACCCACGGTGCCCAGCGTCGCCCGACAGTCAATCGGCACGCGGCGCATCTCCGTCGAGGGCAGGCGCAACGTCGCGAAGCCGCCGTCCTTGGCCACGAGCTGGACGCTCATGCCGGCGCTGCGCGCCATCTTGCCGCCCCCGCCGGGTCGCAACTCCACGTTGTGCACGGTCGAGCCAGTCGGGATGAATCGCATTGGCAGCGCGTTGCCCGTACGGATGTCGGCCTTGGGGCCGGACTCCACGGTGTCGCCGACCCGCAGGCCTTGGGGCGCCAGGATGTAGCGCTTCTCACCGTCGTGGTAGTGCAGCAGCGCGATGCGACAGGTCCGATTGGGGTCGTACTCGATGGCGGCGACGCGCGCCGGCACGCCGTCCTTGGTGCGGCGAAAGTCCACCACGCGATACTGCTGCTTGTGGCCGCCGCCGCGGTGGCGCGACGTCTTGCGCCCGTAGTTGTTGCGGCCGCCGGTGCCGCTCTTGGGCTCGAGCAGCGACTTCTCCGGCGTGCTCTTGGTGATGTCGGCGAAGTCCGACACCGTCTGGAAGCGACGACCGGGACTCGTGGGTTTGCGGTGACGAAGGGCCATGACCGTCCTCAGCTCTCGAACAGATTGATCGAGTCACCCTGGCGCAGGGTGACGATGGCGCGCTTGGTGCCGGGCCGCGCACCCACGACGCCGGTACGGGCGTTGCGCGTCGACTTGCCCTTGCGGTTCAGCGTGTTGACGTTGACCACCTTCACGTTGAAGGCCCGCTCGACGGCGTTGCGCACGTCGACCTTGGTCGCGCGCGGATCGACGACGAAGACGTAGGTACCCGCGTCCATCAGGGCGTAGGTCTTCTCCGACACCACGGGGCGGATCAGGATGCTCATCGCGTCACGCATTACTCGTCCTCCTTGACCACGGGCAGCGTGGCGTCACTGAACAGGACCCACTCGGCGTCCAGGACGTCGTACGCGTTGAGCTCGCCGGCGTCGATCGTGCGCACCCCGACCAGGTTGGCGAACGAGCGCGCGGCGACCTGGTCGTCGCGCGACAGCACCACCAGCACCTTGCCCTCCAGCCCCAGTGAGCCGAGAGCCGCCAGCGCGGACTTGGTCCGCGGGGCCTCCCAGGCGGCGTACGAGTCGACGAGCGCCACCCGGCCCAGGGCCGCGCGGTCCGACAGCGCCGAGCGCAGAGCCAGGCGAATCATCTTCTTGGGCGTGCGCTGGTCGTAGTGACGTGGCTTGGGCCCGAGCGCGATGCCACCACCGGGGTACTGCGGGGCCCGAATGGTGCCCTGGCGGGCGCCACCCGTCCCCTTCTGACGGAAGGGCTTCTTGCCGCCACCGCGCACCTCGGCGCGCGTCTTGGT
>JAJZYE010000039.1 GCA_021806055.1 Actinomycetes bacterium
AAGAGCGGCACGGCGCAGACGAGCAGGCTCGTGAGCGAGCTCGTGATGTGGCGCTCGGCGCTCGCCATCAGGTACCACGGGATGCCGAACTCCGCCACGGCGAAGGCGGCGATCCAGGCGAAGTGCGCGCGGATCTGTCGGCCGTAGCCGCGCCCCAGTACCAGGGGCGCCAGGAGGAGGGCCGCCGGACCCGTTCGTCCGAGCACCAGCACGCCCGGATCGAGTTGGCGCACGGCGACGCGCATGAGCAGGTAGGGGATTCCCCAGAGAACCGTCATGATGGCGAAGAGCGCCCAACCGCGACGTGACATGGACCTAGTGTAGGGGACGATCGCGGATTTGCAGTTTTCATTGCTTGTGTGCATAAAATGGCATTATGCGCGTGGGGATCGTTGGTGCGACCGGGTACGCCGGCCTGGAGCTCTTGCGACTGGCCGGGTCGCATCCGGACTTCGAGGTGGTGGTGGCGACGGGCGAGCGTCACGCCGGGCAGCGCGTCGCGCACTTCGCCCCCGCGCTGGCCGCGCTCTACCCGTCGCTGGTCTTCGCGCCGCACGATCGGTTGGGTGACGCCGCGCCCGAACTGGTCTTCGTGGCGCTGCCCCACGGCCAGAGCCAGACGATCGTCGCGGACATGGTGGCGCGCGGGGTCGCCGTGGTGGATCTCGGTGCCGACTTCCGCTTGAAGGACGCGGCGACGTACACGCAGTGGTACGGCGAGTCGCACCGGGCACCGGAGCTGCTCGGGCGGGCGGTCTACGGGCTCGTCGAGCGCCACCGTCACGAGCTCGCGGGTGCTCGACTCATTGCGTCGCCCGGGTGCTATCCCACCGCGACGGCCCTGGCCGTGGGCCCCTTCGTGGATCACGGCGTCGTCGAGGCGTCGTCCGTGGTGGTGAACGCGCTGAGTGGCGCCTCGGGGGCGGGGCGCTCACCGAGTGATCGACTCCACTTCGCACGCCTGGCCGGCAACGCTGAGGCCTACGCCGTAACCACGCACCGCCACACGCCCGAGATGGAGGCGGAGTTGGGCGTGCCGGTCCTGTTCACGCCCCACCTGGTGCCCGTCAGCCGCGGGATGCTGGTGAGCGCCTACGCTCGGCTGGTGTCACGCGACACGACCAGTGACGACGTCCTGGCCCTCCTGCGACGGGTCTACCGTGACGATCCGTTCGTCGTCGTGAGCGACGAGCCGCCGACGCTGAAGGATCCGCTCGGCAGCAACCTGTGCTTCGTCAGCGCCCGGGTGGACCCACGCACGGGCTGGTTGATCGCGATGAGCTCGCTGGACAACTTGATCAAGGGCGCCGCTGGTCAGGCCATCCAGGCGTGGAACGTCGCCAGTGGGCGACCCGAGACGACGGGTCTACCGCGATCGGGAGTGACGCCGTGAGCCGGGTCGTGGTCAAGCTGGGCGGTCACGCGGTGCGCGACGCGCGGGTCGACGCCCCCGCACTCGCGCAACTCGCCCAGGACGTGTGTGCGCTGCGCGCCGGCGGCGACGAGGTGGTCGTCGTGCACGGTGGGGGACCCCAGATTGCGTCGCTCCTGGCTCGACTCGGCGTCGGCGAGCGCTTCCACGAGGGGCTGCGGGTCACGGATCTCGCCACGCTCGACGTGGTGGCGCTCGCCCTCGGGTCGCTCAATCAGGTCATCACCGCGGCGTTGAACCGCGCCGGGCTCGAGGCGGTCGGTCTGAGTGGGGCCGACGCCTCGCTGCTGCGCGCCGCGGCGCTCGGCGGCGACTGGGGCCGGGTCGGTGGCGTGCCGCGTGTCGACGCCTCGGTGGTGACGCGCGCCTGGTCGGTCGGCTGGACGCCCGTGGTGAGCCCGCTCGCGGTCGATGACGAGGGCTACCTGGTGAACTGCAACGCCGACACCGTGGCGGGCGCCCTCGCGGGCGCCCTCGGCGCGGCCACGTTGGTCCTGCTCAGCGACGTCGACCAGCTGCGCACCGACCCCGACGATCCGCGAACGGCCCTGTCTCGCGTGCGCAGCGACGAGGTCGAGGCGATGTTGGCCTCGGGAGCGGCCCGCGACGGCATGCGTCCGAAGATGCGCGCGGCGCTGGACGCTCTGCGCGGTGGCGCGAGCCGGGTCGTGCTGGCCGACGGCCGGCGTGAGCACGCCGTGGCCGGGGCCGTGGCCGGCACGCTCCCCGTGACCGAGGTGCGAGCCAGTGAGTGAGCGATTCGCGAGTGAGGAGTCCCCGTGACCAAGACCCAACGCCAGCACCGCATCAGCGAACTGCTGGAGAGTGACGTGATCTCGACGGCCGCGCAGGTCGTCGCGCGTCTCCAGAGTGAGGGGATCGCGGCCACCCAGGCGACGGTGACCCGTGATCTGCAGGAGCTGGGCACGATCAAGATCCGCGACGAGTACGGATCGCGGCGCATCGTGTTGGCGACGACGCCGGCGATCAGCTCCGCCCCCATCGACCACCTTCGCCGCATGATGGGTGAGTGGGTGGTCTCGGTGGCGTCGTCGGCCAATCTCGTGGTGATTCGCACACCCCCCGGATGCGCTCACGTCGTGGCGTCGGCGTTGGATCGCAGTGCTCTGGGCGGTGTGCTCGGCAGTGTGGCGGGGGATGACACAATTGTGGTCATCGCCAGCGACGAGCGCGGTGGTGCGGCGCTGGCGGCGACGTTTCGCGATCTGGCGGGCATTGCCGCGGTGAAGGACGAGAGGAAGAGAAAGGGGACGCCACGATGACCAAGCGCGTGGTGCTGGCTTATAGCGGAGGGCTCGACACGTCGGTCGCCGTGCGCTGGATGATCGAGAACTGGCACGTGGAGGTGGTCGCCGTTCTCGTGAACGTGGGCCAGGATCCTGAGAGCTCCGAGAGTCTCGACGACATTCGCTCGCGGGCGCTGGCGGCGGGTGCCATCGAGTGCGTGATCGTCGACGCCCGCGACGAGATGGCGGAGGAATTCTGCGGACGGGCCATCGCGACCAACGCGCTCTACGAAGGAAAGTACCCGCTGGTCTCGGCACTCTCGCGCCCGGTCATCGTCCGCCACCTGGTGGCGCAGGCTCGGGCCTTCGACGCGCAGGCCGTGGCGCACGGCAGCACGGGCAAGGGCAACGATCAGGTGCGCTTCGAGGTGGGCGTGCACGCCCTCGCCCCTGATCTGGAGGTGCTGGCGCCGGCGCGGTCGTGGGGCATGACCCGGGCGGACTCGGTGGACTACGCGGCGCGCTGGGCGATTCCCATTCAGGCGACGAAGGACAAGATCTATTCCATCGACGAGAATCTGTGGGGTCGCGCTATCGAGTGCGGTGACATCGAGGACCCGTGGTCCGCGCCGCCCGAGGAGCCGTACACGCTCACGCGGGTGCGCACGAGTGAGCCGGTGGAGATGATTCTGTCGTTTCGCGAGGGGCGCCCGACGGCGTTGGACGGACAGGACATGGCCCTGGCCGAGCTCATCGCCGTGCTCAACGACCGAGTTGGCGCGACGGGGTTCGGCCGCGTGGACATGGTCGAGAACCGGCGCGTGGGCATCAAGAGTCGCGAAGTCTACGAGTGCCCCGGGGCGCTGGCCCTCATCATGGCTCACGCTGATCTCGAGGACCTCACGCTCGAGCGCGACGTGCACCACGAGAAGAGGCGCCTCGAGACGCGCTGGACCGAGCTGGTCTACGACGGCCTCTGGTTCTCACCGCTGAAGGAGGCGCTCGATGCGTTCGTGGCCGAGACGCAGCGCTTCGTCACCGGCGACGTCCGCGTGCGCGTCGAGGCGCCCGGTGTGGCTCGCGTGGTGGGGCGACGCAGTCCCTACGCGCTCTACGACCACGGCCTGGCCACCTACGACGCGGATGACGCCTTCCACCACGAGGACTCCGTTGGTTTCGTGCGCATCTTCGGACTCGGCGTGCAGACGTGGGCCGCCCGCCAGGGTGCCCGCCACGCCGCGCCCGGCACGTGACCCTCTGGAGCGGTCGCTTCTCGCGACCGATGTCCCGGGCGCTCTGGGAGCTCTCCGAGAGCTTCTCCTTCGACCACGTGCTGTACGCGCACGACATCGTGGGCTCGCGCGCTCACGTGCGCGGACTCGCTCGCGCGGGACTGCTGACGGGCGAGGAAGCCAGCGAGCTGGATCGCGTGCTCGTGGCTATCGAGGGCGAGTTCGCCGCCGGCACGTTCGCCCGTCACGATCAGGATGAGGATGTCCACATGGCGATCGAGCGGCGAGCGACGGAACTCGCGGGGCCCATCGGGGCTCGCCTGCACACCGCGCGCAGCCGTAACGACCAGGTGGCGACAACGTTGCGTCTCTTCACTCGTGACGCGTTGAGTGCGCTGGGCCACGAGGTTCTCGACCTGGTCGACGTCCTGGTGGAACTCGGAGAACGCTACGAGGGTGCGTATCTGCCGGGGTACACGCACTTGCAGCGGGCTCAGCCCGTGCTCCTGGCGCATCACCTGGACGCCCACGCGTGGGCGCTGTTGCGCGACGTCGACCGACTCGCCGACACGCGCACGCGGCTGAACGTCTCGCCCCTCGGGGCTGGTGCACTGGCGGGCACCTCGCTGGCGATCGACCCCTCGGCCACGGCGTCGTGGCTGGGCTTTCGTGAGCCGTTCGCCAACTCCATGGACGCGGTCAGCGATCGGGACTTTGTAGCGGAGACGCTGTCGAGCGTCGCGTTGCTCGGCGTGCACCTTTCGCGCATGGGCGAGGAGTTGGTGTTGTGGACGACGGCCGAGTTCGGCTTCGCCTCACTGGGTGACGACTTCACGACGGGGTCGTCGATGCTCCCGCACAAGAAGAACAGCGACGTGGCCGAGTTGGCTCGGGGCAAGAGTGGGCGAATGGTGGGGAACCTGGTGAGCCTGCTCACCACGCTGAAGGGGCTGCCGCTGAGTTACAACCGCGACCTCCAAGAGGACAAGGAGCCCCTCTTTGACTCGCTCACCCAGGCGTCGCTCGTGGTCACCGCTATCGCCGGCGCCTACCGGTCCCTGACGTTCCACGCCACCGTGGCGCAGCGGGCTGCGCACGATGAGCTACTGGGTGCGATCGACATCGCCGAGCGCCTGGTGGCCGATGGAATGCCATTTCGCCTGGCCCACGACCTAGTGGGCAGGGCGGTGGGGGACGCCGTCGCTGGTGGGATCCCGCTCAGTGACGTGGTCGCCGCCACCGAACAACTCGCGACCTACGGCGACGTGTTCGAGGAGGGCTACACGCTCGCGAGTCGGCGCTCGCCCGGTGCGGCGGGACCGGCGGCCCTCCCGGCCCAGCGTGTGCGCTTGGAGGCTGCGCGCGTGCGGGCGCGCTCGTCGCTGGCCCCCATCACGCCGGTTCTGCCGAGTCTGTGACAGGGCTGGACCACACTGGGGTGGTGGCGGACAGAGTAGTGGTGGCGGACAGAGTAGTGGTGGCGGACAGAGTAGTGGTGGCGGATAGGGCGGTGGGAGAGACAGGGCCGATGGGAGCCGGGGCGTGAGCGACCGGCTCCTGACGCCGTCGACGATCACCGCGTGGCTCGCGTGCTCGCACTACCTGACGCTGCGTCAGGCCGTGGAGACCGGTGCGGTGACCTACGAACCCGCACCGATGGGGTCATTCGCGGAACTCCTCGTGGACAAGGGGAACGCGCACGAGCGCGAGTGCCTCGACGCGTTCGAGCGCGAGGGTCGCGAGGTCTACCGGGTTCCCGCCCGTCGCGACGACGAGACCTTCACGCAGTGGGTGCAACGCATCGGCAATCCACTCGACGACGGCCACGACGTGATCTACCAGATGCCCTTCGCCCACGAGGGGGTGCGTGGCATCGCGGACTTCCTTGTTCGCGTGGACGACCCACAGCCTGGGTTCTCGCGCTACGAGCCAATCGACGCCAAGCTGACGCGCCACAACGCCAAGCCGGGCCACGTGCTGCAGCTGTGCTTCTACGCTGACGCGCTCGAGAGCTTGACCGGCGCGGCGCCGCGCGCCATGCACCTGTGGCTGGGTTCGGGTGCACTCGAGAGTCTGTCGGTGGAGCAGTTTCGCCCCTACTGGCGCCGGCTGCGCCGCCAACTGCGCGTGGTGCTGAATCAGGAGTCCGCGCTGGGCGATAGTGAACCGCAGCCCTGCGACCACTGCGAGGTGTGTGAGTTCGCGCCTCGTTGCGAGGGGCAGTGGCGGGCTGTGGACTCGTTGGTCTACGTGGCGTCAATCCGACCGCCCGAACGCGCCGCCCTCGAGCGTGGCGGGGTGCGCACCCTGCACGAACTGGCCGCACGCGACGCGCCGGTGCCGGACGTCGCGGCCACCACGTTCTCGCGCCTGCACCGTCAGGCGTCCCTGCAACTCGCTTCGCGGACGCACCACGGCGAGACGCCCCACTTCGAGATGGTGGCGCCCGGCGACGACCCGCTCTACGGGCGGGGGTTCGAGCTCATGCCCGAGCCAAGCGAGGGCGACGTCTTCTTCGACTTCGAGGGCGACCCATTCTGGAGCGCCCGCGATGATCTCTTCTTCTTGGCGGGCTTGTACCAGCGTGACGCGGACGGTGCGTGGCGCTACGACGCACGCTGGGCACACGACCTCGACGAGCAGGCACGCATGATTCACGACCTCGTGGCCGACATCGCGGTACGGCGGGCTCGGTATCCCTCGATGCACGTCTATCACTACAACCACACGGAGCGTTCGGCCCTCGAACGCCTGACCCGGGGGACTGACTCCGAGAGCCTCCTGCAGGATCTGGTTGACGCCGGAGTCTTCGTGGACTTGTTCGCCGTGGTGCGCAACGCCCTCGTCGTCGGGACTGAGTCGTACGGCCTCAAGAACCTCGAGCGGCTGGCGGGCTATCGCCGCGCCGGGGGGATCGAGCAGGGGGCGGGAGCGGTCATCGAGTACGAGGCCTTTATGCAGACTCGCGATCCGCGGCTGCTCGACGCGATCGCTCGGTACAACGAGGACGACGTGGCTGCGACCAAGGCGCTGCGCGACTGGTTGGTCCGTCACCGTCCCGCGCACCTGGCGTGGCGCGAGGACGCGCCCGAGGAGGAGCACGGTGAGTACGACACCGACGAGCTGGTTCGTCGGCTCCAGACGAGCGACCCCTCGAGTCCCGCGTACCTGCTGAGCGACCTCCTGAACTACTGGCGACGCGAGCGCAGCGCGAGTACGACTCCTAAGTTTGCGGCAGCCGAGGGTGACGGGGAGGCTCTCCTGGGACGAGGGGAGTTCATCGCCGAACTCTCACTCGTCGGCTTCGAGGAGTCGTTGAATGGCCGAGGTCAGCCGAGTCGCTACGCACGTTTTCGCTGGCCCGATCAGAACGTGGGTGAGGGGTTCGCGAACGGGACCAGTGTTCTCTTTGTTGGTGCGGCGGCCGAGCACGGGTACGCCACCATCGCAACACTCGACCGGGACCGCCACGAGCTCACCGTGCTCTGGAGCGAGAAACTCGAGGCCGAGGGAGTCATGCCTCGAGTGATGGCCGCTCACGAGTTCTTCAACACGCAAGTGAAGCAGTCGGCCCTCGTCCACCTGGCCACCCAGTTGATGGAGCCGACCCCCGAGGATCCACCGCGTCGGGTGGCCCTCGACCTCCTGGCGGCGTCGATGCCGCGTTTCACGATGGGCCACGGGCCCGCCGACGGGGTCTTCCGCGATGAT
>JAJZYE010000040.1 GCA_021806055.1 Actinomycetes bacterium
GCGTATCGACCTCCTGCTCGTGGACGGCGCGCTGGCGGAGCTGGCTCGCTCCGTCGACGTGGACCGCGACGCGCGCAAGGGCGAGAAGCCCTCGGATCACGCTCCGCTCGTGGCGCAGTTCGCGCTCGACCGTGCCGAGCTCAGCTGAGTCCCGCGGGTAGGCGGGCCTCGATGAAGGAGGGGCCGGGCGTCGCGTAGGACCGGCGTAGCGCTACGACCAGCTCGTCGGCCGACCTGGCGAGGGTTGCCGGCACACCCATTCCCCTCGCGAGGGCGCACAAGTCCAGCGGCGGGTCGTCGAGTTCCAGCAGGCGCTGGCTGGCCGCGCCGGCGCTGCCCGCCCCCACGCGCTGGCGCTCGAGGGTGAGAATCGCGTAACTGCGGTTGGAGAGCGCCACGACGGTGACGTCGAGGTTCTCGCGCGCCATCGTCCACAGTGCCTGGGGCGTGTAGAGCAGCGAGCCGTCGGCCTCCAGGGCGAGGACGCGCTGACCGCTGCCCAGCGCCGCGCCGACGGCGACGGGCAGGCCGAAGCCGATCGCGCCGCCCGTGAGGGTGACAAGACGATGGTGGGGGGACCCCGCCGTGGCGCCGTAGAGGTGGACGCCCCCGGTGTTGGATTCGTCGGCGATGATGACGTCCTCGGGGAGCGTGGCCGCCACGGCGCGCGCCAGGCTGGCGGTGGTCAGGGCGCCCGTGGGCGCCGTGGGCGTCTCGATGTCCGGTGGTGTCGCGCGCGTCGCGCCGAGCGCGTCGACGAGCGCGCCCAGGGCTCGGGCGCTGTCCACGCCCTCGGGCGCGAGGGGTACGACGTCGCACCCGTCGGGTGCGAGTCGGCTGGGCACCTGGGGGTACGCGAAGAAGCCCACTGGCTCGCGCGCGCCGATCAGGACCAGGGTGTCGAGGTCGCGCAGCTGGTCGAGGGCGAACTCGCTGAGGTAGATGAGACGCTCGGGGTGCACGACGCCGCGGCCCCGGTCCATCACGGCGGGGAAGGTCTCCACGATGAGCCGCGACTGGGTGGACCGCGCGATGGCGTCCGCGAGGCTGAGCCGGTCGGCGTCGAGGGCGTCGCCACCGAGCAGGATGGCGCCGCGACCTCGCGACAGGCCCGTGACCGCCCGGCGGATCATCTCGTCGTCGGGTTCGGCGAGCCGTGCGCGCGGGGCCCGGGGGACGCGCGACGCCTCGACCGGTACCTCGCCCCAGGAGGCGTCGGCGGCGACCACGAGCGTGGCGACCCGCCCGGGCGGGCCGTAGGCCGCGGCGACGGCGTCCGCGGTGTCGCGCGCCACGTCGCGCGCCACGTCGCAGTGGCGCGACCACCCCTCGAGCGCCGACGCCACCGCGCCGATGTCACTCTGCAGGGGCGCGTCGAGGGGCGCGTGGTAGGTCGCGTGATCGCCGACGACCACCACCACGGGTGAGTGGGCGCGGCGGGCGTTGTGAAGGTTCGCCCAGCCGTTGGCGAGGCCTGGCCCCAGGTGCACCAGGGCGGCCGCCGGGGAGCCCGTGACCCGCGCGTACCCGTCGGCGGCACCGGTGGCCACGCCCTCGAAGAGGCACAGCACGCCGCGTACGGCGGGGACGTCGTCCAGGGCGGCCACGAAGTGCATCTCCGACGTGCCGGGGTTGGCGAAGCAGGTGGTGATCCCGTTGGCGCTCAACGTGTCGAGCAGGGCTCGGGCCCCGTTCACGGTGCCGGGCGATTGTCGAGCAGGCGGTAGGGGTTGAGGAGGGCGGCGGGGTCGAAGACGGCCTTGATCCGTCGCTGGAGGTCGATCAGGGCGGGGTCGCTCAACGCGAGGAACGGCGCCTGCTTGTCACGTCCGATACCGTGCTCGCCCGAGATGGCGCCGCCCAGGGTCAGTCCGTAGGCGAAGAGGTCGTGCAGCAGGGCGTCGCGGCGCTCGTCGTCATCGAGGAAGACGGAGAGGTGCACGTTCCCGTCGCCGACGTGGCCGCACCCGGTGACGATGGCGCCGTGCTCGTGAGCCAGCCGTGTGGCGGCGCTCAGCAAGTCGACGACCTTCGATCGCGGTACCACGACGTCGACGATGTCGTCGGCGCCGGCCGCCTTGGCCGCCCAGAACATCCTCTCGCGCGCCTCGATGAGCCGCTGTGCGACCCCGCCAGCCAGCACGTAGGTGTCCAGCGCCCCGGCGTCCTCCAGCATCTGGGCCAGGTCCTCGAGGTCGCGCTCTAGTTGGGCGCCCGTGCGCGTCTCGAGCACGACGACCAGGTAGGCGGTGGTGGCGCCGGCCACGTCGGGGCTGACCCCGAGCTCGAGGGACGCGGCGTCGGTCATGGCCCGCATGGTGACGAGGTCGATGTACTCCGTCATCGACGGCTCGAGACCCGAGGTGACGATCGAGGGCACGACCCGGGTTATCTCCTCGAGGGTGGCGAAGGGCACGAGAACCGTGGCGCTGTGGGCGAAGGCGGGTGAGAGGCGCAGCGTGACCTCGGTCACCAGGGCGAGAGTCCCCTCACTGCCGATCAGCAACTGCGTGAGGTCGTAGCCCGACGAGAGCTTGACGACCGGTCCGCCGGTGCGCACGACCGTGCCGTCGATGAGCACGACCTCCAGTCCGATCACGTGGTGGCGGGTGACGCCGTGGCGCACGGCTCGCATGCCCCCGGCGTTGGTGTTGACGTTGCCCCCGAGCGATCCGGACAGCTCGCCGGGGTGCACGGGGTAGCGCAGCGCGTGCGGGCGCAGGATGTCGTTGAGCTCACGCAGCGTGATGCCGGGCTGCACGACGGCGACGTGGTCGTCGAGATCCAGCCGCAGCAGCTGGTTCATCCGCGAGAAGCTCACCACGACGCCCCCCCGCACCGGGCTGGCGCCACCGGAGAGGCCGGTGCCCGAGCCTCGCGCGGTCAGCGGCACCGCGTGGGCGCTCGCCCAGTGGCACAGCGCGGACACCTCCGCGGTCGAGCCGGGGCGCACGACGGCCCGCGGTGTCGTCGTTGGTGGATGCAACGACTCGTCGTGCAGGTCATCGGGGTTCAGGTCGGGGGCGAGCGCGACCGCCGACGGCCCCACGATCTCGCGCAGCGCGGCGCCTAACTCGTCGTCGTCCATCGACAGGTCACGCTACTGCGTCTCGCCACCCAGTTCCTGGCGAATCGCGGCGAGTCGCGCGCGGCGGGCTTCACCGGTCAGCGGCGCGTTGCGCTGGTTGAGCCGCGCGATCACCTCGTTGATCGGAGCGAGGAATCGCGACGGTAGCCGGTCGGGGTACCGCGGGTCGTGGCGCGCGCGGCTCCAGGTGATCAGCAACGACTCTTCCGCGCGGCTGAGTGCGACGTAGGCGAGGCGTTGCTCCTCGGCGATCTGCTCGGGGGTCGTGGCGTTGTAGTGCGGCAGGAGCCCCTCGGCCCACCCCACCGTGGCCACGTGGCGGAACTCGAGCCCCTTGGCGCGATGGATCGTGGACAGCGCGACCACGTCGCGGCCCTCGTCGTCGACGCGCCGCGGTGTCTCGCTCAGCAGGTCCGAGGCCGGGGAGTGCTCGGGGCCGCGTCGCTCGTAGGGAACGCCGGCGGCGTCGAGGTAGCCGGCGAGGGCCTCGAGCTGGGCGTTGGTGCGCGCCAGCACGGCCATGCTGCGCCAGGGTTGACCGGGGCGGTGGCGCGCGACCAGCCAGGTGACGACGTGGCGCGCCTCGTCGGCGTCGGTGTCGTAGCCGCGTACCAGGGGCACCTCGCCCTCATCGGTGGCGGGCGTGAGACCGGCGGCGCCCTCCTCGAGCAGCGTGTCGGCCACCGCGATGATCGCGGCGGTCGAGCGGTGGTTGCGGGTCAGGTCGAGAACGACCGTGTCCGGCCAGGTTCGCACGAGTTCCTCGAGCAGGCGCGGCGTCGCGCCGTTGAATCCGTAAATCGACTGGTTGGGGTCGCCGACGCTGAACAGGTCGGGGTCGTCACCGGCCATCGTGCGCAGCAGGGAGAACTGGAGGGGGTTCATGTCCTGGGCCTCGTCGACGAACAGGGCACGCGTGCGGTGACGAAACGATGCGAGGACGGCGGGGTCCTCGCGCAGCACGGTGATCGCCTCGGCGAGGAGCAGGTCGAAGTCCAGCACGCCGCGGCTGCGTAGCAGGCCCACGTAGCGATCCAGCACATCGGCGAAGAGCGCCGGGGCGAGGGGTGCGTCGCGTCGCGATCGTCGGGCGACTTTGGCGTACTGGGCTCCGTTGAGGCCCTGGCTGAGGGCCCAGCCGATCTCCAACTCCAGACGCGGTATCTGCCAATCCTCGACGTGGGCGTCGCCGCCCTCGCGTAGCTGGTCGACGAGGGCGGCGACGAGTTTTCGTCGCGAGGTCTCCAGCACCACGGGGCTGAGGTCATTGTCACGACGGAACTCGTTGACGAGAGTGAGCGCCGCACGGTGGAACGTACCCGCGCGCACGTCGCGGATGGACGCACGAAAGAGGCGTCGGCGCAGCTCGTCGCCCGCCTTGCGGGTGAAGGTCATGACCAGGACCTGGTCGGGATCGAGCTCGCCCGCGGCGATGCGCCGCTGCAGGCGCAGGGTCAGCACGTGGGTCTTGCCCGAGCCGGCGGTCGCGCGAATGAGGAGCCGGCGGTCCGGCGACATAACCGCCTCGCGCTGCTCGGGGGTGAGCCCGACCAGGAGGTCACGGGGGAAGGCGTCGGCGTCCACGCCCCGACGCTATCGGCCGGCCGTGACGCGGCGTCCCTCGACGCCGGATCGGTAACGTGGGATGGTGCTGCGGACCTACGGCGACGTGACGATGTTCGCGCGCTCCTACGGCGACGGCCCGCCCCGCGTGGTGTGGCTGCACGGTTGGGCGCGGCGCGGTGAGGACTTCGCCGCGTGCGCCCGGGCCGCCGCGGACGTGGGCATCGCGTCGCTGGTGGTGGACCTGCCCGGTTTCGGGTCGTCGCCACCCCCCGCGCGATCGGGTGGTGCCCGGTACTACGCCGAGCTCGTGGCGCCGGTCCTGGAGCAGTGCGCCGACCACCCCGTCATCGTCGGTCACTCCTTCGGCGGGCGGGTGGCCACGGTGCTGGCAGCCACCGAGCCGGATCGCGTGGGGGCTCTGGTCCTGAGTGGCGTGCCGCTCCTGCGCGAGGGGCACGCCGCGGCGGCGCCGCGGGCCTATCGGGCCGTACGGTGGCTGCACCGGCGGGGGGTGGTGAGCGACGCCCGCCTGGAGGCCGCGCGACAGAAGTACGGCTCGACGGACTACCGTCGCGCCACTGGGGTGATGCGCGACGTGCTGGTCGCGTCGGTCAACGAGGACTACCGCGACGAGCTCGCCCGCTTGCGCCTTCCGGTGGCGCTGGTGTGGGGTGAGCGTGACGAGGTGGTTGATCCGTCGGTGGCGCGACGGGCCGCCGACGTGATCGGTCCGTCGGCCCGCGTGACGATCGTGGCGGGCGTGGGTCATCTCGTACCAACCGCGGCACCCGAGGAGCTGGTGCGGGCGCTGGTCACGGTGTTGACGTGACCATCGCTCAGACGGTGCTGGGCGTTCTCGCGGGACTCGGTCTCGCCCTGGGTTTCGCCGCGCAGATGGCGCGCTGGCTGCGGGTGCTCCAGCGCGAGCACTACGACCCGTCCTCGATGCGTCGTTTCCTCGCGCGGTGGTCGACGCCGCCCGTGGCGTCGGCGACGGCGCCGCTGCGCGTGCGCGATCGGCGACCGGTGACGCTGAGCCACGTCCTGTTCGTGGTCCTCGTCGTGGCGGTCGTGCTGCGCGCGGACGTCCTCGCCGTCCTGAGCGCCATCGCCTACGGCCTGGTCTGCCCGTGGGGCCTGTCGGTGCGGGGACGGACGAGCCCGCTGGTCTGGACGCGGCGCCTGCGCACGATCGCGGTGCTCGCGTCGGTTGTGGCGCTGGCGATCGCCGCGGCGGGTGCGTGGAGCGCGCGTCCCTGGCTGGCGGCCGTCGCGATGGTCTGGGCGGTGCCACTCCTGCTGGACGTGACGACACGCCTGCTGCACCCCTTCGAGGAGCGCCGGGCTCGCGAGTACGTCGAACGGGCGAGTGCGCGGGTGCGTGAGGTCGCGCCCCGGGTTGTGGCGATCACCGGCTCCTACGGCAAGACCTCGACGAAGAACCACCTGATGGACCTGCTGCGCGACGACGGGGCGGTCGTGGCGTCACCGCGCAGTTTCAACAACCGGGCGGGGCTGTCGCGCGCGATCAACGAGAATCTCGCGAGCGGGACCCGTATCTTCATCGCGGAGATGGGCACCTACGGACCCGGTGAGATTCGAGCGCTGTGCGACTGGTGTGTGCCCGAGATGGCCGTCGTGACCGCCATCGGCCCGGTCCACCTGGAGCGGATGGGTTCACTGGACGTGATCGACGCGGCCAAGTTCGAGATCACGGAGCGAGCGTCCATCGTGGTGGTGAACGTCGACGACCCGCGCCTCGCTCGCTGGGTACCACGGCTTCTGGCTCAGGGGCGACGCGTACGCACGGCGGGGTCGCACACGCCCGACGCGGCCGTGCGCGTGATCGAGGAAGGTGGGCGGTGGCGGGTGGTGCTCGACGGCGAGGTCGCGGCCGACGTGGATACGGTCGCGGGCCTCCAGGCGACCAACGTGGCGTGCGCGGTCGCGGCTGCCCTCGACCTGGGCGTTGATCGGCGTGACCTCGCCGCGCGGCTGACGCGCCTGCACGCGGTGTCGAATCGTGCGCAGGTGGTGGCCAGTCCATCGGGGGTGATGGTGATCGACGACACCTTCAACGCGAATCCCGCGAGTGCGCGCGCCGCGATCGCGCTGCTCACGTCGTTGGCGGTGAGCGGTCGTCGCGTCGTGGTGACGCCGGGGATGGTTGAACTGGGCTCGCTGCAGCACGGCGAGAATCTGGTCCTCGCCCAGCAGGTTCTCGCTCGCGGCGCCGAGCTGGTGGTAGTGGGCCGCACCAATGCCGTGGCGCTGAGTGCCGGCGCCGAGCGGCGCGCGATGCGTGTTGACACCCGTGACGAGGCCGTCGCCTGGGTGCGCTCTCACCTGGGACCCGGCGACGCGGTTCTCTATCTGAACGACCTTCCTGACCACTACCCGTGACGTCGGCGATCGGGTCGCGACGCACTGCCTCGGACAACCCTGTCGATCGCTTTCGCGGCGGGCGGCCCAAGTCACGACGGTCACGTGATCCGTGCGGTGAGAGAAATGGGGACCGGCTCGGCCGCGGCCGCGGTGTGGGTGGATCCGTCGCGGGCGGCGTTGTCGCGAGCCAGTCAGTCGGGGCGACCGGCCACGTGACGGCGCGTGGTCGCTTCGGACGCGGTCGGACCGGACGTCGTGTGTGTCCGTTCTTTGCCTGTGGGTTGGTGATCACGTCGCGTCATCTCGCCCCCGTGGGGCGAGGCGGTACCGTTCCTAACTAGTGAACATTATGTGACGTGTTCCACTACGGGCCGACCGAACGGTCGTGTTGGCCCTGGCGCCACCGGTGCGTCCGACTCGCGGAGATAGGTCTTTGGTGCTGCGTGCCCACTCCCCTCGCCGGTCCCGGTGTTGCCCCTGGTGGGGTCGTCAGTCCTGGCCGTTCCCGGCACCGGCTGTCCGTCCGTCATCCT